>JAFSUF010000015.1 GCA_017445425.1 Bacteroidales bacterium
CAGAAAATGGCCGATGCCGGCATCACAATATCATATATGAGCTACGGCAGCATAGAAGAGAACCTCAAGGTTCTGGATGCCGCAAAAGAAACAAATGTAAAGATATGCGTGGGACTGGACAGCTGGTTCTACTCGCCCATCGACGCGAGGCTCGACACCCTCATAATGGCAGTCAAGGACCACCCCGCCCTCTGGGGCTATATGATTGTGGACGAGCCCTCGGCACAATGGTTCCATAAGGTAAAAGAAGTGCGCGAATATGTCTCCCGTATAGACAGCACTCACAGGTTCTATGTGAATCTTTACCCTGAAATAGGCACCCAGGCAGATTGCGAAGACGACACCGTGGCGGCCATGAAAGCTCTTGGCACCAGCAACTACCTGGATTATCTGCACCGCTACATCAAAGAAGCCGAGCCGGATTACATTTCATTTGATATATATCCTCTGCTGCACGAGAATTATCATATAAAGTGGCAGTGGGGACGCCAGATGCGCAACATAGCCGAGGTCAGCAAAGAGGCGGACCTTCCCTTCTGGGCATTCGCGGCAAGCTCCATCTTCCTGCTCCAGTCATATCCTTCCACAGCGGCCATCAAGCTGCAGCACTACACCAACCTTGCCCACGGCGCTCAGGTGCTGGAATATTACACTTACCAGGCCGAACCAGAACCGGGCAATGACGGACCTCTGCGCAGGGACGGCAGCTACACCGAGATGTACGACTTCCTGAAAGAGGCCAACGCAGAACTGAACAACCGCGCATACATATTCCTGGGCGACGATGTCAAATGGTTCCGCTACACCGGCGATGAAGCTCCTGTCGGCTGCGACGACCTGATGTTCTCAGAAGATATCCTTCCCGAGCAAGTGGCGCACCTCGGCACTGACATCCAGGCGCTGATATCCTACTTCACCAATGCCGGCCACAGCTACCTTATGATAGTCTCCAATACAATGGAGAGCGCCACAAATGTTGAACTTGACTTCAGCAAGAAAGTGCTCTTGAGCAAGATGGACGGCTCCTGGGAAAAAGTCGCCAAAGGCCATCAGAACTACACCGTCGCGCCTGGCGACTGCCTGATATTCAGGCTGGATTAAATCATCGCCGTCCACAAATCCTTTATTATTTAGTTTTGACTCCATTTCTTTAGGAGTACCTGTTATCGGAATCCCCAGAAATTTTATGGTAAAGTCGGGTTCATATTGAGCCTGACAGACAATCGCACCCTTTGCAAACGGATGCTTCTGACGCTATTTTGTGAGAAGTGGCTATTAATGCTATCTTTGCCGCCCGATGTGGTACATTCTGGCTTTTGGCTCTGCCTGCCTGCTTGGCGGCTATGACTCTTTCAAGAAGATATCCCTGAAGGACAATGCAGTGATACCTGTCCTTCTGTTTAATACTCTCCTTTGTACCATAATTTTTTCGCCGTGGTTGGTGAAGACGGGTTTTGGCAGTTGGGACGTGCAGAAATACATCCTTGGCAAGAGCGTCCTTGTGTTGTCGTCCTGGCTGGCCGGCTATGTCGCTATGAAGAATCTGCCGCTGACACTTGTAGGCCCTGTAAATGCCACACGGCCGATACTCGTGCTTGTAGGCGCGATATTCCTTTTTGACGAGAGATTGAATCTGTTGCAGTGGGCGGGCGTTGTGATGGCCATAGTCGCATATATGCTTATGCGTCTGGCGGGCATATCGGAGGGGTATGAGCGGGGGAACAAGTGGATAGTATGCCTTATTTTTGCGGTCCTGGCAGGTGCGGCCAGCGGCCTTTACGACAAGTTCCTGCTGTCCCCGTCGGGGTTGGGGCTGGAAAGGATGCAGGTACTCAGCTGGTACTCTTTGTATCAGGCGCTGATGATGTCTGTGATGGCAGCCTTCTTCTGGTGGCCGGACAGAAAACATACCACACCATTCCGTTGGCGTTGGTCTATACCGCTTATCAGCATATTCCTTTGCGGGGCGGATTTCCTGTATATGAAGGCCCTTTCCCAGCCCGACGCCCTCATCGCAGTAGTCTCGATGATCCGTCGCGGCAGTGTCCTGGTAAGTTTTGCCATCGGTGCGTTTATGCTCAAGGAGAAGAATATCAAATCCAAATTATTTGATCTGATTCTCCTGCTTGCAAGTATGATTCTTCTGTATCTTGGATCAAAATGATATCGTTATGAATAAATCCGGCTCTCTTTTTTGTATCATTATACTGTTGTCATTCCTCACCGCCTGCAACCAGGTGGCACCCGCCGCCCGCCTGCAGTACAATGACGACGGCAAATTCAAGATTGTCCAGATTACCGACACTCACGTCATTCCCGGCAATTCAGGTTCAGAAATAACCCTGAAGAACCTGGATGCAGTGCTGGAGATGGAGAAACCGGATTTTGTAATCCATACCGGAGACATTGTCTATGGGAAGCCGGCTGCCGAGGCGGCCCATCTGGTATTTGATATCCTTGCAGGTAAAGGAATCCCCTTTGCCGTTACGCTCGGCAACCACGACGGAGAATTTGACTTGAACAGACAGCAGCTGCTCGACCTTATCAGCGGTATGGACGGATGCGTCAACAAAGCCAAAAACAACATCCTTACGCTGAGCGGACAAAACGGGCTGGACCGCGTGTTTTATCTTTTTGACAGCGGGAACCGGGACGATGTCGCCGATATCAACAGCTGGGGCTACATCCACGAAGATCAGATTGACTGGTATCGTAAAGCCAGTGATTATTATACAAAAAACAACGGAGGGGAGCCTGTGCCGTCAGTGGCTTTCTTCCATATTCCGCTGCCTGAAATCAACGACGCGCTCAAGGAAACTGCCAAACAGCCCGGCTTCTATAGCGGGAACCAAGGGGAAGCGCCCTGTTCGCCGCTATTCAACTCTGGCCTCTATCTGGCTATGCGTGAGAAGGGAGACGTGCAGGCCATCAGCACTGGACACGACCACAACAACGACTTCGTGGTTTATTGGCAGGACTTTTTCTTTATGTACGGAAGGTATGGCTCATTTGACAACATTTACAATGACCTTCAACCCAGCGGAGCCCGCGTATTTGAATTTACCGACGGACAGCCGGGATTCCGCACCTGGATCCGCCTGGCAGACGGTCGCAAGGAGCAGGAGTTCTACCTTTATCCCGGGATGGAGAATCTTGCACAGCCGCGATAGCGGCCGGCGCCTTGCGCCGCGGGGGTGTTAGGGGGCAGCGCCCCCTGGTATATCGACGTACAAGAAAAGCACCCGTGCGGGGGCAAAGCCGCGTTAGCGGCCGGCGCCTTGCGCCGCGGGGGTGTTAGGGGGCAGCGCCCCCTAGTATATCGACGTACAAGAAAAGCACCCGTGCGGGGGCAAAGCCGCGTTAGCGGCCGGCGCCTTGCGCCGCGGGGGTGTTAGGGGGCAGCGCCCCCTAGTATATCGACGTACAAGAAAAGCACCCGTATGGGTGCTTTTCTTGTACCTCCGTGGGGAATCGAACCCCAACCTAAAGAACCGGAATCTTCAATTCTATCCATTAAACTACGGAGGCCGGTATGCTTTTGGCAATGCAAAAGTACAACAAAAATATCTATCTTTACACTTCTAATCAATATTTCTAAAAATGAGAGCATACGTATTCCCCGGCCAGGGGTCGCAGTTCCCGGGAATGGGTAAGGAGTTATATGCGTCCAGCAGCAGGGTAAGGGCTTTGTTCTCCCGCGCCGGCGAGATACTGGGCTTTGACATCAGTGCCATTATGTTTTCCGGCAGTGCGGAGGACCTGCGTGCGACGGCTGTGACCCAGCCGGTGGTCTTTTTGCATTCCGTGATAACGGCGCTCTGTATGGAAGATTTCAAGCCTGAGATGACTGCCGGCCACTCTCTTGGCGAGTTTTCTGCCCTTGTTGCGGCGGGTGCCCTGGAATTTGAGGATGCGTTGCGGCTGGTGGCGGTCCGTGCGGATGCCATGCTGAAGGCATGCGAGGCTGTTCCCGGAACCATGGCGGCTGTGCTGGGCATGGATTTCAAGACTATCGAGGATATCTGCGCCGGCATAGATGGGGTGGTGGTCCCTGCAAATTACAACAGTCCTGGGCAACTGGTGATTTCTGGAGAGGATGACGCTGTTGACCGCGCCTGTGCGGCCCTCAAGGAGGCGGGCGCAAAACGCGCGCTGAAGCTCTCTGTGGGCGGTGCCTTCCACTCACCGTTGATGGCTCCGGCTGCAGAGCGTCTGGCAAAGGCTATTGAGGATACTGCTTTCAAGGCACCTTTGTGTCCTGTATATCAGAACGTAGATGCCATGCCGGCAACTGATCCTGAGCAAATCAAGGGCAACCTGCTAAAGCAGCTTACCAGCCCTGTCCGCTGGGCCCAGACCGTGGAGAATATGATTGCCGCCGGCGCGACCTCCTTTACAGAGGTGGGCCCCGGCACGGTGCTCGCCGGCCTGATAAAAAAAATAGCGCCCGAAGGCGCTATCGAGATTGAATCCGTGGGTTAATCCAGCGGATTTTTACTGTATAAGTAGGGAGTAGAGTTCGCGGGCCTGCTCTACGTTGTACTGATCTACGTCGTGGTTTGCGAAGTACTCCTTGATGATTGCCGATTTCTTCTTGTACATCTTGCAGAGCTGCTTCTCGTTGAAGTATGCAACCTTCTTGCCGTTGATAAATACGGGGCGTTGCTCGTAGGTGTAGCGCATCTCGGTGTTGCCGGTGAGCTCTGTCGTGGTACCGCCATCAGACAGGGAGGAGATGTTGGTGGTTGAGGAGAGCTGGGATGATGTGCCATACATATCTTTCTTGCCCATGTCCATGCCCTTGAGAACCTCCATCTGCGCCAGTACGGTCTCGTTATAATCCAGCACGCGATAATATATCCCCTTTATTTTCAGGAACATATTCTTGCCGGTGTTAACCTTTACCACGTTGTCTTCATAAAGCAGGGGGATGGTGTCATTTCCGCTTATCATCACCACGCACTGGTGGAGGTTGTTGATGTTGATTATGCCCTGCGAAGGGTGGAGGGTGATGGGGGTGCCATCCTCTTCATAGACGGCAGCGTCCTGATCAAACACCACTGTTCCCTTACCAAATTCGTCGAGTTTGTAAAGGTGTTCCTTCATAAAGATTTCGCTCTTCTCGGGGTCGATCCCGCTGTTTTCAACCTGTGCGAATGCCTGTGCTGAGAGAGCCAATACGGCTACGGCCAAAAGAATTCTTTTCATTTGCTTGATTATTTTAGTCAAAGGTAGAACTTTCTTTCCATACTCATCATATTTTGTGCCAATTTTTTATTAGTTTTGCTTGCGAAATTGGGTTATAAGGGCCCGACTTCATTCATGTCCGTATTTTTTAATAATAGCATATTAAATGGCAAAGAAATTTATCACGTGTGACGGTAACTATGCAGCAGCCCACGCGGCATATCTGTTCAGCGAGAACGCTGCTATTTACCCCATCACACCTTCCTCCACAATGGCCGAACTTTTTGACGAATGGGTAGCGTACGGTAAGAAAAACATGTTCGGCAATGTCCCGTCTGTTACAGAGATGCAGAGCGAGGCTGGTGCCGCCGGTGCGGTCCATGGTTCGTTGCAGGCGGGCGCCCTGACATCAACCTTTACGGCGTCGCAGGGCCTGCTGCTGATGATTCCGAACATGTACAAGATTGCCGGTGAGATGCTCCCCGGCGTGTTCCACGTCTCTGCCCGCGCACTGGCGTCGCACGCCCTCTCAATTTTCGGCGACCATCAGGATGTGATGGCAGCCCGTGCAACCGGATTCAACTTCCTGGTATCAAATAACCCGCAGGAGGCTATGGACCTCGGTGCAGTGGCGCATCTGGCAGCAATCAAGAGCAGCCTGCCTTTCCTGCACTTCTTTGACGGCTTCCGCACCTCTCATGAAATCCAGAAGATTGAGATCCTTGAGGGGGAAGAGCTCCGTCCGCTGGTGAGCGACAAGGCGCTGGAGCGTTTCCGCGAGCGTGCGCTCAACCCTGTGAAGCCGGTTACCCGCGGTACTGCGCAGAACCCTGATGTGTATTTCCAGGCACGCGAGGCCGCCAACCAGTATTATGATGCCGTTCCGGACATCGTAGCGCGCTATATGGGTGAAATTGCAGAAATCACCGGCCGCCGTTACCTGCCTTTCGATTATTATGGCGATCCCGAGGCTGAGGATATCATCGTAGCGATGGGTTCCGTGTGCGACACGATTAAAGAGACCATAGATTACCTGGCAGAGAAGGAGGGCCGCAAACTCGGTCTGGTGAGCGTTCACCTCTATCGTCCTTTCTCTCTCAAATATTTCAAGCGCGCCCTCCCCAAGAGCGCAAAGCGCATCGCAGTGCTCGACCGCACCAAAGAGAACGGAGCCAACGGCGAACCTCTCGCCCTTGACGTACGCAACGCGCTGTTCGGCAGCCGCGGCATCCAGGTGTTCCACGGCCGTTACGGCCTCTCCAGCAAGGATACCACTCCCGCACAGATTATCGCCGTGTTCGACAACCTTGCCCTCAAGGAGCCCAAGAACGACTTCACGGTGGGCATCGTGGACGATGTCACATACAAGTCTCTCCCCGTCAAAGGTGAGATATCCCTCTCCAAGAAGGGTACTTACGAGTGCCGATTCTTTGGCCTTGGCAGCGACGGTACCGTGGGTGCAAACAAGAACACCATCAAGATTATCGGTGACCATACCGACAAATATGCGCAGGCATACTTCGATTACGACAGCAAGAAGTCGGGCGGATATACCTGCTCCCACCTCCGTTTTGGCGACAGCCCCATCCGTGCTCCGTATCTGGTGCGCACTCCGGATTTCGTGGCCTGCCACGTCCCGTCGTATCTTAACAAATACGATGTGCTCAAGGGGATAAAGAAGGGCGGTACATTCCTGCTGAACAGCATGTGGGATGAGGAGGAGACTCTAAAACGCATCCCCGACTTCGTTAAGAAGGAGATTGCCTCCAAGAACATCCGGCTCTTCATCATTAACGCCACCAGGATTGCTGCAGAAATCGGCCTCGGCGGCCGCACCAATACCATCCTGCAGTCGGCATTCTTCAAGATTACCGGCATCATCCCTTACGAGGATGCAGTGACCTACATGAAGAAGGCGATTGACAAATCTTACGGCAAGAAGGGCGAGAGCGTGGTTGCTATGAACTATGCCGCCGTTGACCGTGGCGGCGAATATACAGAGGTGCAGATTCCTGAATCCTGGAAGAAGGCAACCGGCCGCTTTGTGAACCCCGGCTTCAACCGCCTGGCTCCCGAGTGGATCCGCAACGTTGCCGACGTTGTAAATGCACAGGAAGGCGATACCCTCCCGGTGAGCACATTTGCAAATCCGGACTTTGTTGACGGAACCATCCCTTCCGGCACTGCTGCATACGAAAAGCGTGGTGTTGCAGTGAACGTCCCTGAATGGAATCCGGAGAACTGTATCCAGTGCAACCAGTGTGCATACGTCTGCCCTCACGCAGCAATCCGCCCGTTCCTGATGACTGCAGAAGAGGCGGCCAAGGCTCCGGAAGGCATCAAGAAAGCTGCCGGCAAGGCCCAGCTCAAGGATTATATATTCACCATGCAGCTCTCTCCCGCCGACTGTACGGGTTGCGGCAACTGCGCCGATGTCTGCCCCGGCTTCAAGGGTGCAAAGGCTCTGGCAATGGTTCCCGCAGAGAGCCAGATGGCAGAGCAGGCAAACTTCAACTTCCTGCACTCCAAGATCGGTTACAAGGATAGCATCCTCCCCAAGGAGCAGAGCGTCAAGAACCTCGGGTTTGCACAGCCTCTGTTTGAGTTCAGCGGCGCCTGCGCAGGCTGTGGTGAGACCCCTTATATAAAGACCATCACCCAGCTTTTTGGCGAGAGCATGGTTGTAGCCAATGCAACCGGTTGCTCCTCCATCTATGGCGCATCGTTCCCTTCATCGCCTTATTGCACAGATGCAAAGGGGCACGGCCCTGCATGGGACAACTCCCTGTTTGAGGATAATGCCGAGTTTGGCCTGGGTATGCGCCTGGGTAGCGAGAAGGTTCGCGACAATATCGCAGAACTAATGACTAAAGGCCTGGAGTGCCCCAAGTGCTCCGACGAGATAAAGGCTCTCTACACCAAGTGGCTCGAGAACCGCGGCGACCGCAAGATTACCTATGAGGTTTATGAGCAGCTTGTCCCCCTGATGGAGAAGTGCAAGTGCGATACATGCAAGGCTCTGCTCAAACTGCAGAAGTTTATCCCTGCCCGCAGCCAGTGGATAATAGGCGGTGACGGATGGGGTTATGACATCGGTTACGGCGGATTGGACCATGTGCTTGCATCTGGCAACAACGTGAACGTCCTCGTAATAGATACCGAAGTTTATTCCAACACCGGCGGACAGTCCTCCAAATCTACACCTGCAGGTGCCGTGGCCAAGTTTGCAACTTCCGGTAAGAAGGTTCGCAAGAAAGACCTCGGTATGATGGCCATGAGTTATGGCTACGTATATGTGGCACAGGTGGCTATGGGTGCTTCCCAGGCCCAGCTGCTCAAGGCCCTCAAGGAAGCTGAGGCTTATGACGGTCCTTCGCTGATCATTGCTTACGCCCCTTGTATCAACCACGGCCTCAAGGCCGGTATGGGCCATTCCCAGTTAGAAGAGCAGAAGGCGGTCGAGTGCGGCTACTGGCAGCTGTTCCGCTACAACCCTGAGCTGGAAGAGAAGGGTGAGAATCCGTTCACACTTGACAGCAAGGAGCCCGACTGGACCAGGTTCCAGGATTTCCTCAAGGGTGAGGTGCGTTACGCATCCCTGCTCAAGACCTTCCCTGAGCAGGCTCAGGAACTCTTTGCAAAGACAGAGCAGTTTGCAAAAGCCCGTCTGGACTCTTACAAACGCCTCGCCGGCAAGCTCTAGCAGAAGAAGCTATCACTAACAAAAGCGTCATCCGGAAACCGGATGACGCTTTTGTTATCTACACCTATAGTGATTAATCTTTCGTTTTATCTTCCCCGGCCAGCGTGAGATGCGGATGAAGGCCTTTTTGATATAGCCAAAGGCGAGTTCGATGGCGAATGCGACGTGCTCGCATCTGGTGATGGCGGCCCGTTTGAGGCCGCGGCTGGTGTACACCTCATCTATCAAGGTGGTGATACGCTGGGTTTGAGCGGGGTTGACCTTGTATTTGCGGGCCATCCAGCTGTGGCGGCAAAGCTCGCGTCCAGAGCCGTCGTACAGAATAGTGGAGAGGCCGTCCGGATGGCGTTCCGCCGGGAGATACAGGGTCTTGAAATTGTATGCCAGCCAGAGGTAGAAACTGTAATACGGCTCAAAGTCGTAGATGTCAAAACCGCCCGTGAGGGTGGCGCTTACCTGCGATTTGAACGCCGCTTTCATCTGCTCTTTAACGGGCTGGTAGTCAAAGGCTCGAATCTGCCCCGGTCCCATGTATTTCTCCCGTATAAGCTTCAGGTTCAAGATGTTGAAGAAGGGATTTGTAACTATAGGGTTATGGCTGCGGGGGCAGCCGGGGCCGCAGTCAGATGTGCCGGCATTGGCCCAGCCCTCTTCATATACCCGTTGCGCCAGCTCCATCACCGCCTCGGGGTCGCTTACGTATGCGTCCTCGTCAATATTTATTGCAATGTCGCAATCGGTATCGCGCAGCATCGCATAAAAGTAGCCGTCAGCGGTGCGGTCGGTCATTCTCACCGCCTCCACACCCTCGGGATAGAGCGCCTTGGAAAACTTATAGAGTTCGGGAGAAAACGAGCGGGTATATATCTTTATATTTGGCATACATGGCAAATATAACTAAATTTGCTCTGATATGAGCGAGGTTTCTCTCAAGACAAAAACGGCCAGCGGACTGTTCTGGGGCGGTATGAACAACGGCCTTCAGCAGCTTATCGGCGTGGTTGTGGGGCTCGTGCTGCTAAGTAAGCTGACCCGCGACGACTACGGAATGGTGGGAATGCTGGCCATATTCACAGCCGTCGCCACAACCATGCAGGAAGGCGGCTTCAAAGCGGCGCTTATAAACCGCGGCGAGACCAGGCCGGAAGACCATAATTCCGTGTTCTGGTTCACAGTTGCGGTGAGCGCGTGCCTGTATTTGATTCTTTTCTTCCTGGCCGGACCCATCTCCCGCTTTTATCACGTACCTGAGTTGGTCAAGGTCGGACGCTGGTTGTTCCTGTCGTTCTTTTTTGTAAGCTGCTCAATATCGTCCGACGCCTTTTTGCTGCGCAATATGATGATACGGCAGCGGGCCTTAATGGACATTGCGGGGGCGGTGGCTGCGGGCGTCGTTGCTATAGTGATGGTTCTCAAAGGCTTTGGCTACTGGGCTCTGGTGGCACATTCGGTGGTACAATCTTTCGTAACATCGCTGCTCAAGGTCCTTTTCACTCCGTGGAAACCCAGCCTTAAAATAAGTTTAAAGCCGGTGTGGGAGATGTTTCCGTTCGGGTTCAGGCTAGTTGCGGCATCTTTCGTGACCCAAATCCAGACCAACATTTTCTCTGTGATTCTTGGGCGCGCATACTCCAAAACGGAAGTGGGAGTTTATACCCAGGGCAGCAAGTGGGCCAATATGGCCAGCCAGGTCTTCAACGGCATGATTACCAGCGTGGGGCAGCCGGTTATGGCTCATGCTACAGACGATGTCGTGCGCCGCAGGGCCATCTTCCGCAAGCTTACCCGCTTTGCGGCTTTCTCCGCCTTCCCTGCGCTGCTGGGGCTGGGGCTGATAGCACCCGAGTTCATCAACATGATTAACCCGGAATTCTCTCCGTCGGTGCCCATCCTGCGCATATACTGCCTTTACTTTATCGCTACTGTTATGCAGACGATGTTCAACCAGGCGGCTATGGCCTGCCGCCGCAGCGACCGCTATCTGGCCTTTACGCTGATAAGCGCCGCCTTGCAGATTGCCACCGCACTGATCACCTTCCGCTGCGGACTTGTAACTATGGCGGCTTCTGTGACGGCAGTGAACTATGCGGCGGTAGTGATATGGTTCCTGCTGCTGCGCGACACCCTGGGCATAAAGTTTATCGATTTGCTCAAGGATACCGTACCGTTCTTCGCAATAGCCCTTCTGCCGGTGCTCCCCGCGCACTTCTTATTTACCGCAATAAGCAGCGACTTGTGGAGGATGTTGGCCAAAATAGCCTGGGTGGCAGGCCTGTACCTGCTGTTCACTTCGCGCACGAAGACATTCCGCGACGCCATGACTTTTATTAAGAAACGAGAAGTATGACAATATGAAACGATTTTTTTTAACATCATTCCTGATTATGGGTATCATGGTTACAGGCTGCCACCCCAAGGGCGGCAAAAAGCAGGCAGAGGGCGCTCAGAGTGACTCTGCAGAGGTGGTAGAACCGGTAGATACCACCACCAAAACTCCCGAGGTCACTGTAGACCCGATTCCGGAGGAGCCGGTTCTGGAGATGGTCACCAGCATGGGTTCCATGAAGATCAAACTCTATAAAGAGACTCCGCTGCACCGCGACAATTTTGTGAAGCTTGCCCGCAAGGGATACTACAACGGCCTTCTGTTCCACCGCGTAATCAACGGCTTTATGATCCAGGCCGGCGACCCGTTTACCCGCGACACCACCAAGGTTGAACTCTACGGCAGCGGCGGCCCCAACTACACCATCCCGGCAGAGATTGTTCCCGGGTTGCACCATAAAAAGGGCGCTATAGCAGCGGCCCGTCGTGGCGACAGCGTAAATCCGGAGCGCGCCTCCAGCGGTTCGCAGTTTTATATCGTCCAGGATGAGGAAGGGTGCTCGCATCTCGACGGTGAATATACCATCTTTGGCGAAGTAACTGACGGGATGAATGTTATAGACAACATTGCGAAGGTGGAGACCAGTGCTCGCGGACTCCCTCTTTACCCCATTAATATAATTTCGATAAAAGAAGTGAAATAATTTTTACAGAAAAATCATCTTTGGCACGGGCATTGTATTTACCTAAGACGAAGATGATTTTTTCATAGTATTTTTTTTGGTTAAACAGGAAAAAGCGCCACCCGGGCAAAACCGGACGGCGCTTTATCTTTAATACCGGATTGCTATTTTAAGACGATTGCGGCGATGCGCTTTGTGGAGGGGGTGATTTTGTAGCGGTCGTCTATACGGGGGGAGGGGATACCGGCAACGGCTGTAATGTATTCGCCGTCGGAATCTTCAAAATAGACGATGCCGGCGCGGCGTTTCTGTTCCAGGTCCAGTTTGAGGTCGGAGAAAAAGTCGCTCACCAGGCGGCTGGTCTGCATGCCTAGCGGGCGGAAGCGGTCGCCGTTGCTCCAGGGGCGTACCTTAAGGGGTAGTTGAATGGTGTCGGCATCGGCATAGAGCATGTCGGCGGGGTGCTTGCGGGGGTCAAAATCCCCAGTCCTGTCAAAAACCGTCACCTCAATCCGGGGCAGGGAGGTATCAGTCAGTGGATAAAGCTTGAAGAATTCGCGGTCGCGAATCAGGCGATGGGTTGCGCTGTAGAACTCTTTGCCGCTCTGGGCGTCGATGGCCTCCAGTGCAAAAGATACCTGAGTTGCCGTGAAGCCGCATGGCTCCAGCAGGCGGAACATCCAATATGCCTTGTGGGGCTCGGCAGCAAGGGCTTCGATGGAGATGCAGGCTACCCCGTCGCGCTCATTGCAAAGAGAAGCCCGCTTTTCTGCAAACAATCCATCCAGAATCTCCTCCGCCTGGGCAAAGTGGCGCGCCTCAGCAGAGAAGGTGTTCAGAAACGACGGGTTAATCTTTTCAAATTCCGGAAAGACATTGCACCGCAGCCGGTTGCGGGATATCTCAACGTCGCTGTTGGTATAATCCTCCCGGAAGCTGATGCCATTCTTTGCGGCGAAGGCCTCGATATCAGCGCGGGAGAAGCCCAGCATCGGCCGGATGATGTCCCCGTTAGCCTCCCGGATGCCGCACATTCCCCTAAGGCCAGTCCCCCGCAAAAGATTGAGCATCATTGTCTCTGCGCTGTCGTTCTGGTTGTGCGCCACCAGCAGCCGGCCATAACCGTTCTCCGCCATTAGCGATGAGAACCATCCGTAGCGCAGTTCGCGGGCTGCCATCTCTATGGAGATGCCTTTCCCGGATGCATAAGCGGCGGTGTCGAACTTTTTGGTATAAAAAGGAATGCCCGCCTTCTGGCAGATGTCGTGCACCAGGGCTTCATCGCAGTCGCAATCGCCGGGGCGGAGGGAAAAATTCACGTGGGCCACGGCAAAATCCAGGTTCAGCGCAGAGTGCTGAACCAGATAGAGCATAGTCATGGAGTCTATGCCGCCGCTGACTGCCAGCAGGACCGGTCCGCGCCAGTCGCCAAGCAGCCGCTCCAGCGTGGTGTCAAATGCGCGCTGCACTATTTGAACGTGTATGAGAAGGTGATGCCGGCAATCTCCTGGAACTGCAGTGCCGGGAAGAGTTTCACATTGCCTTCGTCGTCAAGTATGGGGTTGCCGGAGGCATCGTTGATCGATTTGAACTTGATCTTGTCGTCGTAGATTGCGCGGCAGTTGAGGGAGAACGAGATGAACTTGGTGAGCGGAGCACTTATGGCCAGGGTCCAGTCGCAAGTCATGTTCTGGGGATTCTTCAAGTAATTTGAGAATGTGTCGAACGTGGTGCTGATCTTGAGCCCCTGTACCTCTGCCCCTGCTTCAAAACGCATCTTGGCACCGAGTTCCCAGCGGCAAAGTTTATCAGGTTCATTGCCATAGCGGGAACGCAGGTCGGGATCTGACACAAACTGGACATTTCCGGTCAGGGGGGTAAAGACTATCTTGATGCCTTTGTGCTCCCAGGAGACACCGGCACCGAGGGACATTGTTGCGGGGGCAAAGAACCGCGACACAATGTCGCTGCCTATGTTCCCGGAGTAGCCGGGGCTTATCTGGGACTTGAACGAATAGCCCAGGGAGCCGCTGAAGCCATTTTTAAGTGTATAGCCGAGATCGTCGTTCAAAATTATGTAATCGGCGTTCTTTTGGAAGCCCACCCCAAAGGTCTGGGTAAAACCGTAGGCCATTTGCAGGCGGTTTTTGAAGGTTATTTTATCCTTGGCGTAGTCGGCTTTGGCGTCGATGGTAGAACCGAATGTGGCGCTGCCGTTGCCGCCGGCGGCCCAGTCGATGAGCGATGTCTGTCTGAAAGAAAGTGTGGTGAGGGCCTCCGCAGTCCAATAATTGGGTTTGGGTGCGGCGGCCTCCTGCGCTGTGCAGGGAAGCACTATCATCAAAGCCAGTGCAGCAAGAATAAATACCTTTTTCATACTAATATGCCTTAGCAAAAATCACCCTGCGGTGGGACGGCTTGCCGCTATACACACACTTGCCCTCCTCTTCACAGACGAAGCTGTCCATAGGGATGCAGCGTATGGTGGCCTTGGTCTCCTCCTGGATGCGGGCCTCGGTCTCGCCGGTGCCGTCCCAGTGGCAGAGGAGGAAGTAACCCTGCTCTATCTTCTCCTTGAACTCTTCCCAGGTATCCACCTTGACGGTGTGCTCTGCGCGGAAGTCGAGCGCCTTGCGGTAGATATTCTCCTGAATCTCGTCCATCAGGGCTTTCAGGTGTGCAGCGAGGCCATCTTCCGGCAGGGTCTGTTTGGTGAGAGTGTCGCGGCGTGCAACCTCCGCCATGCCTGCGGCCAGGTCGCGAGGCCCGATAGCCACCCTTGCAGGAACTCCCTTGAGCTCCCACTCTGCAAATTTGAAGCCGGGACGCAGGTTGTCGCGGTCGTCAATCTTTACTGTGAGCCCCTCTTTCTCGCATTCTGCCTTGATCTGGTCCATCTTTGCAAGGATTGCCTCGCGCTCTTCCGCACTCTTGTAGATGGGCACCATAACCACGTGGATAGGAGCCAGCTTGGGAGGGAGCACAAGACCGTTGTCATCGCTGTGCGCCATGATGAGCGCCCCCATCAGGCGGGTAGAGACGCCCCAGGATGTAGCCCAAACATATTCCAGGGTACCCTCCTTTGAAGAGAACTGAACGTCGAAGGCCTTTGCAAAGTTCTGGCCCAGGAAGTGCGAGGTGCCGGCCTGCAATGCCTTGCCGTCCTGCATCATAGCCTCTATGCAGAGGGTATCGACGGCACCGGCGAAACGTTCGCTCTCGCTCTTGTGCCCTACCACCACCGGCAGCGCCATAAAGTCGCGGGCAAACTTTGCATATACGTTTACCATCTTCTCTGTCTCGGCAACAGCCTCGGCGCTGGTGGCGTGAGCGGTATGCCCCTCCTGCCAGAGGAACTCGGCGGTACGCAGGAACAGGCGGGTGCGCATCTCCCAGCGTACCACATTGGCCCACTGGTTAATCAATATGGGGAGGTCGCGGTAAGAAGTGATCCAATTCTTATATGTATTCCAGATGATGGTCTCTGATGTGGGGCGCACGATGAGCTCCTCTTCCAGCTTGGCGTCGGGGTCAACCACCACGCCGTTACCGTCGGGAGCCACTTTGAGGCGGTGGTGGGTAACCACTGCGCACTCCTTTGCAAAGCCCTCTACATGCTCTGCCTCACGGCTCAGGAAAGACTTTGGTATGAACAGCGGGAAGTATGCGTTCTGATGCCCTGTCTCCTTGAACATCTTGTCCAGCGCGTCGTGCATCTTTTCCCAGATTGCGTAGCCGTAAGGCTTGATCACCATACATCCGCGCACAGCGGAGTTCTCCGCCAGATCTGCCTTGATAACTATGTCGTTGTACCATTGAGAGTAGTTCTCTCCCCTTGAAGTCAGTTCCTTTGCCATAAAAACAACAGTTGGTATAAATATTGCTATATTTGCTAACGTAAACGCCTGCAAAAATACAAAATAAATCATATAGGAGGTAGTATTATGAAAAACAGACTTTTTATTTTATCGCTCCTGGCGCTCTTCGGGCTCGCTTCCTGCGGCACGACCAGCTATTATTCCTCAGTTTACGACGACAGCATCTATTCCCGTCCCCAGACGAGGCTGACCGTTGTCCGCAATGACGACGGCGGTACAACCTATTCTGCCGGCAGGGCAGGCCGGTATTCGGTTGATGTATACGCCCTTGATGATGGTGAAACATACGAAGCACGCCTGCACCGTTTTGATGACGAGCCTGTTGAATCATATACTGTATATGTAGATTATTACGGATGGGACAACCCCTGGTACAATCCCTGGTGGGGTCCCGCATACTATTATAGCTGGTATTCACCCTGGCGCCACTCTTATGCGTGGTACAACACCTGGTGGTACGACTCCTGGTATGGTTACGGCTGGCGCGACCCTTACTGGTACAGCGGCTGGGCCTGGTATGACCCCTGGTATCACTGCAGTTGGTACAATTGCTACTGGGGCCCCCATTACGGACCTTACTATTACAGTTGGAACTACGGATGGCGCGGCTACAACCACCATCATCGCCACTACAGCCACCACAGCAGCTTTGCATGGCATAGCGGCGGTGTCCACAGGCATAACAGCGGCTTTGGCGGATACAGCACCGGGCGCCGTGCAACCGACGGCAACTATAACAATGGTGACCTCAATACCCGCCACGCAAGTGCAGTTGCGGGGAGCGTGAACCGTCGTGCAACCGGCAGCAGCATGGTGGCCTCTTCCAGCGCTCGCCGCTCCGGCAACACCAATCTGGTGGCAGCTTCCACCTCCGGCACCCGCACAGCAACCGGCCGTATAGACGGTCGCCGTTCAACAACATCTTCTGGGGTACGCAGTGCTGCAAGTTCTGTAAGGACATCCTCTTCCAGCTCCCGCAGCTCAGCAACAAGCATCTCCAGAAGTGCTGCCAACAGCCGCAGCTCCTCTTCCGGCGTAAGAAGGGCCGGCTCTTCCAGCAGCCGTTCTGAAGGGACTGTAAGCAGAAGCAGCTCTACCCGTCGTGGAACCCCTTCCACCTACGGCAGTTCTTCTGGCAGCAGGTCCTCTTATTCCAGCGGTTCCAGCCGCAGCAGCTCTTCCGGCAGGAGTGGCAGCTACTCCGGCTCTTCACGCAGCGGTTCCAGCTCTTCCGGCAGCCGTGGTTCATACTCCGGTGGCAGCAGCAGTTCCCGCAGCGGGGGATATTCCGGCGGTGGCCATTCAAGTGGCGGCGGCCACTCCAGCGGCGGCGGCCACTCTTCCGGTGGCCGCAGGTAGACCTGGCGGCGGCAGGGACAAATCGGTCTAACTTGAATAATTGACGGTAATTATGAAAAAGATATGTTTAATGGCAATTGTATTGCTTTCTGTGTCGACCCTCTCTGCCGGTGCGCAGGGGATGGAAGATGCGCTGAGATATTCACAGCAATTCTATGTCGGGAGTGCACGCACAATGGCAATGGGCAACGCTTTCACCGCCCTCGGTGGCGACCTTGGCGCAGTATCTATCAACCCGGCTTCAACGGCGCTGTATAATTGCTGCGAGTTTGCAATTACCGGTGGATTGCAATGGGACAGGAACAGTGCTTCCTTTGCTACTACAGAGGGTAATTATTTCCAGAAGACGGGCCGTACCGTGTTTACCGTTCCCAATATCAGCATGGTATTCAGTATGCCTACCGGCAGGGAAACCGGCCTGGTTGGCTACACCTTTGGGTTCGGCTTCAATAAGATAGCCAACTTCAACACCCGCGTAGGTTTCCGTGGGGAGGACAGCGACAGCAGCCTCCTTGGCAACATAGCAGCCAATCTGGAGGGTTTGGATAACAGCTATCTTACCAGCAAAAACGCCTTCTATGACGGATACGCCAACAATCAGGAGATACTTGCATACGACACCTACCTGGTCAATCCATATCATGGCACCCCCGATTCATACATAGGGGCAACCGAGAATGAATGGGCCAGCGGCGGCCTTGGCGTGGACTGTATCCTTGACAAGACCTACGACCGCATCCGGAAGGGGGGCATCTACGACATGTCGTTCAACTTTGGCCTCAACTTCTCCGACAGGTTGTATCTGGGTGCAAACATAAATGTTAACCTGGTGGATTTTACCGATGACCTGTTATATACAGAAGACGGTGCCGTAGCCGGCAACTTCTTTGACAGCGGGTTCAAGGCTATGAAGTACAACTACTACCAGGAGACCAGCGGCGCAGGTGTGAACCTGCAGCTGGGTGCAATATGGGTACCGCTCGACTTTCTCCGTCTGGGTGCCTCTTATACCACCCCTACGATATACAACC
Organism: Bacteroidales bacterium; assembly: GCA_017445425.1. Taxonomy (GTDB): domain Bacteria; phylum Bacteroidota; class Bacteroidia; order Bacteroidales; family UBA932; genus Equibacterium. The sequence goes on from JAFSUF010000015.1 coordinate 18,167, forward strand.
TGACCGACCGCTGGAGTGAGTATATGGCATCCGGCTTTGACGGCACCACCATGTACAAATCGGCAGAGAGCGAATCTCCCGTATTGTCCTGCGAGTATCGTGTCAAGGCTCCCAGCCGCCTGTCGCTTGGAGCGGCAGTGGTGTTTGGCCGCAGTGGCCTCGTAAGTTTCGATTATGAGAGGGTCAACTATGGCAAGGTCCGTATGGCCGACAACAACAGCGGCTTCAGCGATTCTTTCAATTCTTTCAAGGATGCGAACGATGATATCGCTACCCTCTGCGGCAAGACCAATATTTTCCGTGTGGGCGCCGAGTGGAACACCTTGAAATGGCTTGCTCTCAGGGGCGGTTTTACCAGCCATGTGTTCAACAACCCCCAGTATCAGTTTGTTTCTTGCGGTTTGGGAATGCGTGTAAGCGAGCGGTCGTCTCTGGATCTGGCGTTCCGCACCCGTCTGAAAGACACTTACGATATGACCCCTTACGACGATTATGGCTTCAACGATGCCGGCGTGGCCCAGTGCCTGGCTCCCGTGGCAACCATAAGCAACAGGGCATACGACCTGCTGCTTACCTATCGCGTGAAATTCTAACGTAACACATATTGCATCGAAGGCGGCCTTAGTGCCGCCTTTTTTGTACCTTTGCCGCATTATAAAACACTGTTATGAACTTCAAGAAAAACATTCTGCCATATATCGTGATTGCCGTGCTGTTTCTGGCGGTGGCGGTGTTGTATTGTTACCCCGTGCTGGAGGGGAAGGTAATTGGCAATGCCGATGGTGTGAACGGCACAGCGGCGGTCCAGGAGTGCCTGAACTACCGACATGAGGAGGGGGGCAATTCGTGGTGGACAGGGGCGCTGTTCTCCGGCATGCCCAACTATCAGATAGGCGGCGCTAAATATCTTTCCGACAAGGTATTGCTACCTTTTTACCGCTTCTTCCACTGGGGGCACAACAATCAGATAATGACCATCTTCTTCTATCTGGTTGCGTTTTTCGTGCTGCTGCGCGCATTCGGGGTGAAGCGGTGGATGGCTGCGGTGGGGGCTCTGGCGATAGCCCTATCGTCTTATTTCCTGATAATAATCGGCGCAAATCATGGCGGCAAGACCAGTTCGCTGGCATGGATGACCATGGTGGCGGCCGGTATGCTGTTCATATACAAAAAGAAGTACGGCCTGGGTAGCGCATTGGTGATGTTTTTCACGGCGATGGGCCTTACTCCGCACCCCCAGATGGCATATTATATCTGCCTGATGACAGGGGTGCTGTGGTGTGCGGAGCTATATATCCACATCAAGGAGAAGCAGATGAAACAGTGGACTGTTGCCACACTGATCTTTTTTGCCAGCCTGATGGTCGGGGTGGGGGTGACCAGCGCCAGCGCCTTTGCAAACAGCGAATACCTCACGGAGACCATGCGCGGTGGCCACAGCGACCTGCGCAAGGGTGAGGCTGTTGTTGCTGCCGATGAAGGCCTGGACCTGGACTACGCAACGCAGTGGAGCTACGGCATAGACGAGACCCTGACATTCCTGGTGCCCAACTATATGGGCGGTAGCAGCAATTATCCTCTTGGCCGCGACTCACAGCTTTATAAACAGCTGGTATCAAAGGGGGTCCAGCCGCAGGCGGCGGCAGGTTTCTGCAGCAGCGTACCGACCTATTGGGGCGACCAGCCCTTCACCGCAGGCCCGGTATATCTTGGGGCGATTGTCTGCCTGCTCTTCATACTGGGGCTGTTCATAGTAAAGGGCCCCTTCAAGTGGGCGCTGCTGGCTGCGACACTCTTCTCAGTGCTGCTCTCCTGGGGGTATCATTTTATGCCCTTCACCAAGTTGTTCTTCAACTGGTTCCCCCTTTACGACAAGTTCCGTGCGGTGTCGTCTATACTGGTGGTGGCGGAGATTACAATTCCCGTGCTTGGCATACTGGCGCTGCAGGAAATTGCAGAGGGTAGGGTAGAACGCAAGGAGGTGATGCGCGGCCTGGCCTGGAGTGCCGGAATCACCGGCGGCATCTGCCTGATACTGGCTGTGGCGGGGAGGTCCCTGGTGCCCTTTGTGGGGGCGGGCGATGCCACCCTTGTGGATTATTTCAAACAACAAGGGATTGATTGGCTGTTCCCGATGATTGTGGACCAGCGTGCCGCGATGCTCACATCCGACGCATGGCGCAGCCTTGTTTTCATCGCCCTGGGCTCCGGCTTGGTGTGGCTGCTGGCTGCGGGTAAACCCAACATGAAGAGATGGGCGCTGCCGCTGATTGGGATACTCATGGTGGTTGACCTGTATGCCGTGGACCAGCGCTTCTTCAACGCCGGCTTTTTCCAGAGCAAGCGCCAGTTTGAGAACAACTTTGCCCTCCAGCCCTGGGAGAAGGCGGTTCTGGAAGATACCGACCCCCATTTCAGGGTCTTCAACCTGGTGGGCGGCAACCCGTTTAATGAAAACCGTACCAGCTATCGCCTGAAATCGGTCGGGGGTTACAGCGCGGCCAAGTTGCGCCGATATCAGGACCTGATTGACGAGCATCTGAGCCAGATGCACCGTCCCGTGATAGATATGCTCAACGTGAAGTATTTCATTACCGAAACCGAGGACGGCGCGATGCCGGTGTATAACGACGGGGCGTTGGGCAACGCATGGTTTGCAGACAGCCTCTGCCGGGTGCAGGGGGCCGATGCCGAGTGCGCGGCGCTCATGGAAGTGAACCTGGCCAATACAGTGGTGGTGGATACCGACGGATTCGGCAGTTACGTGGAGAGTTTCCATGGCGCAGGCGAGGGGGCAGATGTGCATCTGACCCTGTACAAGCCGGACATCCTGGAGTATGACTGCAGCAGCCCCGCCGGCGGCACCATCGTCTTCTCTGAAATCTACTATCCGTTTGGCTGGAAGGCATATATTGACGGCCGGCAGGCAGGGCATTTCCGCGCGGACTACACCCTCAGGGCTATGAATGTCCCCGCCGGAGAACACCATATCCGCTTTGAGTTCCGCCCCGACAGCGTCCGGCGCGGCAATGTCTTGTCTATGACCTGCATAGTGATTATGTTTGGCGCCATAGCCCTGTTTGTCGTGCTGGGTATCCTGCGCGCCAGAAAGAGAACGGAGTAGCATAGATATACGTTTTTTTGCTATCTTTACACATTTAATACTTACGCTACTTAAGTAATGGCAAGGAATCCGTTTAAGCAGTTGGCAGGGGAGACCGCGATCTATGGCCTGAGCACCATTTTGGCCAGGGTTGTGAACTTCCTTCTGGTACCGCTTTATACCAATATCCTCTCACGGGAGAACTATGGTATAGTAACGGAATTCCTTGCTTATATCGCTATCTTGCAGGTGGTTCTGGCTCTCGGTCTGGAGACCGGCTGCTTCCGTTACGCACAGAAAGAGAAGGATGCCGCCGACAGCGGGGATACTCACGCCGACCCCAACCGCATCTTCTCCAACGCCTTTATGATTGTGCTGGGGCTGTGCCTGGCGTTCTTCGTCGGGGTGTCGCTCTTTTCTGGCAGCATCTCCTCTGCTCTGGGCTACTACGGCTTTGGCAAGATCATAGTTTATGTGGGGGCTATCCTGCTGATAGATACCGTCACTGCGATTCTCTTTGCCCGCCTGAGATATGAACACAAGGCGCTCAAGTTTGCGGTTATAAAGACCCTTAAGATTTTCACCGAGCTGGGTGTGAACCTGCTGCTCTACCTTGCGCTTCCGGCATATCTGGCAAATCACGGCACATCAATCGTCACATCGTTCGTGAGCGCTACGCCCGACTTTACATACGCCATTTTTGCGATTCTGGTAAGCTGTATCGTCTGCCTGCTGATGCTCCTTCCGGAGCTCTTCCGCCTCCGCTTTACGCCCGACAAAAAGGTGTGCAAGGCGCTTCTGGTTTATTCCATACCGCTTATGCTCGCGGGGCTGCCGGGGGTTATGAACGACCTTCTGGACCGGGTGCTTATGCGCGGTCTTGACGGCGCCGAGTGGCGTGCCGACCTGGGCGTTTACCAGGCCGGGGTCAAGATAGCGGTGATAATGTCGCTTTTCGTGCAGATGTTCCGCTATGCCGCCGAGCCGTTCTTCTTCCAGCGGGAGAAACAGAAAGACTCCAAGACGCTCTACGCGCAGGTGATGACATATTTCGTGGCCTTCTGTATGGCTGGCTTCCTGTTCGTGATGCTCTATATAGACGTTATCGGGCTGCTGCTGGGCAAGGATTTCCGCATCGGCCTGGAGATCACCCCGATAATGCTGATGGCCTATGTGATGCTGGGGATGCAGTTCAACATAAGTATGTGGTACAAACTCTCCGGCAAGACAGGATATGCGGTGTGGATTACCATGGCCGGCCTGGTGGTGACAGTCGTGATCAACGTCTTGTTTATGCCTCGCTACAGCTACCACGCGGCTGCCTGGGCCCATATAGCCAGCTACTTGGTGATGATGGTGCTATCGCTGGTGCTGGGCAACAAATACTATCCTATTCCATACAATTGGAAAAAGATACTTTTCTGCATTGTGTTTGCCTTGGCCATCTATGGCGGCTCCCGGTTGTTGCCGCAGATGAGCCTCTGGCCCAAGATGGGGGTACACACCCTGCTGATGCTGCTATACCTGGTGCCCGTGGCACTCTACCTTTACAAAACCAAAAAAACCGTTTAAGATGCAAGTCAAGATAGTCAACAAGTCGCGATATCCGCTGCCGCAGTATGCCACTGCGCTCTCTGCAGGAATGGACCTCAAGGCCAACATAGAGGAGCCTATTACCCTGAGCAGCCTGGAGCGGACAATGGTCCCCACCGGCCTGTTCATAGAGTTGCCTGAGGGCTATGAGGCGCAGATCCGCCCCCGCAGCGGACTGGCTGCCAAGCACGGGATTACCGTGACAAACGCCCCCGGAACAATAGATGCAGACTACCGCGGAGAAATTTGCGTGCTGCTGGTGAATCTTGGCAGGGAGCCGTTCGTAATCAATCCAGGCGAGCGCATCGCCCAGATGGTGGTTGCCCGTCACGAGCGGGTAGAATGGGAGCCGGTTGATGTGTTGGCAGAGAGCGGGCGCGGCGCAGGAGGCTTTGGCTCTACCGGAACGAAATAATAAAAAAAGATATACACTTATGGACCTTAGAGGTGATAAATTTAACGTAGAGAAGCTCTACAAAGTGTTTCAGGATTGTAAGGGCTACACTACCGACACCCGCGATCTCTGTGGCGGCGAGATGTTCTTTGCATTGAAGGGAGATAATTTTGACGCCAACGAATTTGCGGCTCACGCTATTGAGCGGGGTGCCAATTGTTGTGTCGTAGACAATGTTCACGTCTGGGAAAACTGCGATGCGGCCATTGCCGACAAACTGATTATAGTGGATAACTCGTTAGAGGCTTTCCGCCAGCTGGCGCGCTACCATCGCAGCCGCTTCAACATTCCGGTGGTGGGCATCACCGGCACCAACGGCAAAACCACCACCAAAGAGATGGTAAACGCCGTGCTCAGTGCAAAGTATAAGGTTACCTGCACCCAGGGCAACCGCAACAACCATATCGGCGTGCCGATGACCCTGCTGGAGATTACCCCCGAGACAGAAATCGCAGTTGTGGAGATGGGCGCCAACCATCCCGGCGAGATTACCGCATCTGTGGAGCTGGCAATGCCCACCCACGGCCTGGTGACCAATGTGGGCAAGGCCCATCTGGAGGGTTTCGGCAGCTTTGAAGGGGTCAAGAAAACCAAGGGCGAGCTGTATGACTGGCTCAGCGAACACGGCGGAATCGCCTTCTACGATGCCGATAATGAAGATCTCTCGGAGATGGTGACCTCCCGCAAGGGGATGCAGCTGATGCCCTACGGCGTGGAGTACTCCGGGATGCACGTGCTGCGCACCTCCCGTGTGAATCCCTACCTTACCATGGAGGTTGAGGTGGCCGACGTGATAAACCGCATCACCACCCGCCTGATTGGCTCTTACAACGCCACCAATGTGGCTGCAGCGCTGGCTGTGGGCGGCTTCTTTGAGGTCGATTTTGATGCTGCTGTGGCGGCTATCGAGGCCTATGTACCCTCCAACAGCCGTTCCCAGCTGATTGACACCGGCCGCAACATTGTGATCCTGGATGCATACAACGCAAATGCAAGCAGTATGAACGCGGCGTTAGACAACTTTGCGGCAACATCCTTCCCCAACAAGGCGCTGGTGCTGGGCGATATGCTGGAGCTTGGCAAGTATTCTGCAGAGGCACACGCGGAGATACTGGCTAAGGCCCGCAAGATTACCAACGAGGTCTATCTGGTTGGTAACAGCGAGTTCAAGGCGGTAGCGGCAGAGGGCGACCTGGTGTTTGACACCTCGCTGCAGCTCAAAGAGTTTTTCCGCAAGCTCAAGCCAGAAGGGAAAACCATCCTGATAAAGGGTTCCAACGCGACCCGTCTCCCGCTCATTATGGAGGTACTTTAACGATTAACTACAACACAAATACACATGAAAACTTTCTGGAAAATAGTATTCGGTTCGCTGGTAGGCTGCCTGGTGGCAATGCTCATATCTACATTCTTCTTCATGGGGATGCTGGGCAGTATGGCCGGCTCCACCAAGAATCCCTCTCCTAAGAGCGGTTCAGTGCTCAGGATAGACAAGACAATGATCTTCTGCGAGCGTGCAGTTGATGATTTCTCGCCCATGGCCCTGATGAACCAGGCAACCGGCGGCAAGATAACCATCCTGGATGCGGTGCGCGCAATTGATGCTGCAGCTACCGATCCCGCAATCAAGTTTATCTATATCAACCCCGACGACCTCTCTATATCCGTAACCCAGGCAGAGGAACTCAGGGCTGCCCTCTCCCGCTTCCGCGCAAGCGGCAAGGCGATAGTGGCCTACGGGGAGAACTTTAATCCGCTCTCTTATTACCTTGCCTCTGTTGCCGACAAAGTGGTGATGAACACCGACGGTGAGGCGATGCTTATGGGCGTTTCCAGCCAGTCAATGTTCCTCAAAGACCTGCTGGACATGCTGGGCGTAGAGATGCAGCTCATCCGTCACGGCAAGTATAAGGCTGCAGGCGAGATGTTTATCAAGAGCGCTATGAGCGACGAGAACCGCCAGCAGCTGCAGGCCATGGTAGACGGGATATGGAAGACAATGGCCGATGAGATATGCGCCAGCCGCGACATTACCCGCGAACAGTTGGACGGTTATCTCTCCAACCTGGAACTTGAGAAGGCGCAGAGTATGTTGGACCGCAAGCTGGTGGACACCATCTACTACGCAGACCAGATGAAGGCTTATCTGTGCAACCTGGCCGACGTGCAGAAGTTTGAAAAGATTGGCTTCGTGAGACTCAACGACTATGCTCCGGGCCGCATCGCACAGGCATACAAGAGCAAATCCAAGGATAAAGTGGCTGTGCTTTATGCAAACGGCGAGATTGTGATGGACGGCGATGAGTCCACTGATATCGTGGGCGCAAAGTTTGCAGCCGAGGTGGCCAGGGTCCGTGAGGATTCCACGATCAAGGCGGTTGTGTTCCGCGTGAACTCCCCCGGCGGAAGTGTAGAGGCCGCACAGTTTGTGCGCCGCGAGATTGAGCTGCTGCAGAAGGAGAAACCCGTTGTGGCTTCGTATGGCGATTATGCTGCCTCCGGCGGATACTGGATCAGCGCTTCCTGCGACAAGGTTTTCTGTGACAACACCACCCTTACCGGTTCTATCGGTGTATTTGCCCTGATCCCGAACCTGGGCGGCGCGGCAAAGAAGACCTTCAAAGTCAATGTCCAGAGCGTGAAATCGCACCCTCACGGAGATATGTTAGGCGGAATGCGCAGCCTGGACGGCGCGGAGACCGCATATATGCAGAACTCCATAGAGGGAATTTACGATGAATTCCTCACAATAGTGGCCAATGGCCGCGGCCTCACCAAAGAGGCTGTGGACGAAATCGCCCAGGGTCGCGTATGGTGCGGCTGTGACGCCTTCGGAATCGGCCTCGCCGACGAGAAAGGCGGCCTCACAGATGCGATCGCGTATGCGGCTTCGCTCGCTAACCTGGGTGACTACAAGCTGGTTGAGTGCCCTACACCAAAGACCACCATGGAGCGTCTGATGGAGATGATGGGTGGCGCATCGGCAAAGGCCATATTCTCCCGCCACGAGGGCAAGACCCGCTGGGAGGAGTCCCTTGCACAATTTGAACAGGCATACGGTTATCTGCGCAATGCAGAAGAGACCACTTTCTGGGCACGCATGCCTTTTATAACAGAGATCAGATAATTACCAGATGAAGCTATTTGGCAAGACAGCTACTGCTCTGCTGCTGATGGTTTACATCGCTGCATTCGTGGGGTTCCGGCTCCACGAATGTACGGTGGACCATACGGTGGAGATTCTCAGTGTGCTTGCCGATGACGCTTGCGAAGAGGTTCATCACCATCATTGCCACGATGAGGCCCACTGCGGCCACCATCACCATCATTGCCACCAGGAGTGCGCAGATGCTCCTGAAGATGGCAGCGTGCAGATTGGCCAGGCCTGCTGTTGTGCCAATTCCCTTTACTTCATCTCCGACGCACAGATAACGTCGGATGGCGGCAACGACTTTGCTGCTGCAAAGTGCCTGCCGGTGGCTTTTGTCCCCGCTGCGGCGCATGCTGAGCATCTGCCGGGCTGCGGGTTCACCCCTGCAACTTACGATGACTGTCGCATCCTGAAAGGGTGTACCGCGCTCGCATTATATTCTGTCAGAAGGGTTTAGTGTGCTTTGTCCGCCTGTTGGCAACAATGTACAAACCCTTAATTGACAGAATATTATGACTTTAAAAAGAATATCAATAATCATATTGTTACTATGCTTAACCCGGGCGGTCAATGCCCAGGATTATACCGGTGTTCCCGTTCCAGGATCGGAGCTTGCAGAAGAAGATACCTTACAGGAGGCTGTGAAAAGTGCCCGCCAATCTGGTCTTATGCGTTTCAGCAAGGTCAAGACTGAGGCAATTACCGCCGCAGGCATATGCAAGATGGCCTGCTGCAATCTTGCGGAGAGTTTCGAGAACACCGCCAGCGTCAGCGTAGGGTATGCCGACGCCGTAACCGGTGCCCGCCAAATCAAGTTGCTGGGGCTCTCCGGCGTCTATACCCAGATGCAGGACGAGAAGATGCCGGTAATGCGCGGCCTCTCATCTACCTTCGGCTTCAATTATGTCCCCGGGCAGTGGTTAGAGAGCATCCTCATATCCAAAGGCCCCACCTCCGTGGCAAACGACGCGGGAGGCATCACCGGCCAGATTGACATGGAACACCGCAAGCCGCTGGACGAGACGCCGCTCTTCGTGAACCTTTATGGCAGCAGCGACAAGATGTTTGACGGCAACATAATCTCTGCCCTGCAGCTTAACGACCGCTGGAGCACCATCCTTATGACCTATTTCTCTTATGCCAACTCCATGATGGACCACAACGGCGACGGCTTCCGCGACGACCCCACAACCCGCCAGATAAACATTTCCAACCGCTGGCTCTATTATGACCCCAACGGCCTGCAGGTACGCTTCGGCTTCAAGGTGGTGAACGATAACCGCGTCGGCGGCCAGATGGGATACAACCGCGACATGGCGTGGGAGATTGCCCCTGCAGCGTGGGGCTCGCTGATTAACAACCAACTCTACAATGCATACGTGAAAGTGGGAATGCCGCTGAACGATGACCAGAGCAGCAGCATCGCCCTCGTGGCCACCGGCAACTATTATGACACCGACGCCCACTTTGGCTGCAACCAGTACAGCGGCCTGCAGAAGAGCCTGTTTGCCAACCTGATTTACCACAACGACTTTAACGAACACAACACCGTGGAGTTTGCCTTCACCGCCCAGAACGACGATATAGTGGAGCATTACTTCCTCCGCCCTTACGGCTTGGAAGCATCCGAAGAGCTGCCGATTCCGGCCCGCAAAGAGACCCTGCTGGGGGCTATGGGAGAATACACCTTCCGCAGCGGCGAGAAATTCACCGCTGTAGCGGGTTTCCGCATGGACTGGGATTCGTACTATCAGAAAATGCTGGTTTCGCCCCGCCTCACCCTGAAATATACGCCGATTCACGACCTGGTGCTGCGCGGCAGCATCGGGCGGGCACAGCACTCTCCCAGCGTGTTTGCAGACAATTATGGCCTGCTCTCTTCTAACCGCCGGATAATATACAGCTATGGCGTCCATCCCGATACGGGCCGCGGCCTGAACATGGATATAGAGGATGCCATAACCATGGGCGGCAACGTGACATATTATCTCCCGGTTGGAGATGATGATGCCAGCTTCATAAGCCTGGAGTACTTCCGTACCGACTTCTCCCGCCAGGTGTATGCCGATACCGAATGGCTTCCCGGCACTACCTGCGTAACGCTGGCCCAGTCGGCCACCCAGACTCTCCAGGCCGACCTCTCGCTGGACTTCAACAAGCATTTCAATGCGCTGCTCACCTTCCGCTACACCGACCCCAGGGTGAGACTTGTGACTGCCGGCGGAGATACCGGCAAGGATATAGTGCGCCCCATGACCAGTCTGTACAAAGGGGTTCTGAACCTGCAGTACAAGACCGACCTGAGCAAATGGATATTCGATTTTACCGCGCAGCTCAACGGCCCCATGAGGTTGCCCGACTATGCGGCTCAGGTGTGGGAGATGGAGTATTCGCCGGTATATCCTATGCTCTATGCCCAGGTGACCCGCAAACTGAAAGCGCTGGACATCTACGCCGGGGTGGAGAACATAACGGGCTTCCGCCAGCACGATGCCATTATAGGTGCCGAAAACCCTTTTGGCAGCGGGTTTGACGCCTCTGTGGTTTGGGGTCCGCTGATGGGCCGCAAATTCTATTTAGGATTCAGATATACATTATGGAAATAACAATTAAAAACTCAAACGATATGAAAGCCAGACTTACACTTTTGCTGATGGCCCTGATGATGATGGTTTCTGTGGGCACATTTGCCGCCGACAAGAAAAAACAGGTTGTATATGAAGAGGTTACCTTTGTTACCGACATAGAATGCAAAAACTGCGTGAAAAAGTGCGAAGCCAACCTCCCATACGAGAAAGGGATTAAAGATTGTAAGATTGACCTTGCAACCCATACCGTTTATTTCAAATTCGATCCTGCAAAAACCTCTAAGGAAAAGCTTGCAAAGGCCATCGAGAAACTTGGCTATTCCGCCTCTGAAGTGCAGAAGGTTCAATAAAGCAAAAATTTATTACATTTGCCGCCGTGGGTATTAAAGCCCGAAGGGCGTAGGGTAAGTCCCTTCCCCGAGGGAAGGGATTTAGGGATGGGGTCACGTTATAATGTGCGGTGGGGAGATGTTTCGCAAGGCTTCCTAACGTTCATGTTTAATAAAATCTTAATCTTGCGAAACATGGCGTATGTATAAGATTCTTGAGAAACGTAAGCTCGCTCCTCAGATTTTTCTGATGGAGATTGAAGCTCCAAGACTGGCTGCGGCTGCCCTGCCGGGCCAGTTCCTTATTATCCGCGACGATGAGAAAGGGGAGCGTATCCCACTCACCGTCAGCGATTCAGATGCGGTCAAGGGGACAGTGACCGTGGTCATCCAGCTCATCGGCCTCTCCAGCCACAAGATGGTGGAGCAATACGGGGTGGGAGACTCATTTGCCGATGTTGTGGGTCCCTTGGGCAATCCGTCAGAATTTGTGAATGCCAGAGCGCAGGATCTTAAGGGTCGTCGTTATGTGTTCATCGCTGGTGGTCTGGGCACTGCCCCGGTTTATCCCCAGGCCCGCTGGTTGCACGAGCACGGCGTGCCGGTGGATGTAATAATCGGTGCAAGGACCAAAGATCTGCTGATATATACAGATAAGCTCGCCACAGCCTGCGACAATCTTTACCTGTGTACCGACGACGGCAGCGAGGGCTTCAAGGGGGTTGGTACCGCCTGTCTGGAAGATCTCTGCGCCAAAGGCAAAACGTACACCAACTGTGTGGCCATAGGCCCTATGATAATGATGAAATTCGCAACCCTTACCTGTATGAAACTTAATATTCCTATCCAGGTGAGTATGAATACGCTGATGGTCGATGGCACGGGAATGTGCGGTGCCTGCCGTGTAAGCGTAGGCGGAAAGACATATTTCTCTTGCGTGGACGGCCCCGAGTTTGACGGTGCCCTTGTGGACTGGGACGAGGCGATGAGACGTTCACGCCAATATAAGCCGGAGGAGGCGGCAGCAATGGAAAGTTATGGCAAATAAGATCCCAAGAGTTGCAGTACGCGAGCAGGATCCGAAGGTCCGCGCTCACAATTTTGAAGAGGTTTCGTATGGATACGACGCCAAAGAGGCTATGCTTGAGGCGAGTCGCTGCCTGCATTGCAAGAATCCCCGCTGCGTGGGCGGCTGCCCTGTAAGCATACAGATACCGGAATTCATAGCCCACGTGGCAGAAGGCGACATAGTCGCCGCAGCCGGTGTGATAGCTAAGGATTCCCTGCTGCCGGCTGTTTGCGGTCGTGTATGCCCTCAGGAGACACAGTGCGAAGGTCAGTGCATCCTTGGCGTCAAGGGCGAACCGGTGGCCATCGGCAAGCTGGAGCGTTTCGTGGCCGATTATATGCACTCCCATCCGGAAGAATCCCAGGCGGTGGAGAAAGCCCCTTCCAACGGCCATAAGGTGGCAGTTATCGGCAGCGGCCCCGCAGGCCTGGCCTGTGCGGCAGACCTTGCCAAATGGGGCTATGATGTTACCATTTTCGAAGCCCTTCACAAAGCCGGAGGCGTGCTGGTCTATGGTATTCCCGAGTTCCGTCTTCCTAAGGAGAAAGTGCTTGCCAGGGAGATCGAGGCTGTCACCGCCCTTGGTGTAAAGATAGAGACCGATGTGATAATAGGCCGTACCGTAACCATAGATACCCTTATGGATAAAGAGGGCTTCGAGGCTGTCTTTGTCGGAACCGGCGCCGGACTGCCGCGCTTTATGGGCATCCCCGGCGAGAACCTTAACGGCGTATTCTCCGCAAACGAGTTCCTCACCCGCAACAACCTTATGAAGGCTTACCTCGATGACTATGCAACCCCTATCCACGCCGGTCGCAGGGCCGTGATTGTGGGTGGCGGCAACGTGGCGATGGACGCGGCACGTACCGCACTACGTCTGGGTGCGGATACTACCATCGTTTATCGCCGTACAGAAGTGGAGCTCCCTGCCCGCAAAGAGGAAGTTCACCACGCGAAGGAGGAGGGTATTGAATTCCGTATGCTCACAAATCCCGTTGAGGTGATCGGGGACGATAACGGCAACGTACGTGCCTTGAAGTGCATCAAAATGGAACTCGGAGAACCCGACGAAAGCGGCCGCCGCAGCCCCGTGCCCGTTGCGGGCAGCGAGTTCGAAGTAGAGTGCGACACCGTGATCATGGCCCTTGGGACATCGCCCAACCCGCTGATTGCCAAGACCACACCTGGCCTTGAGCGTACCCGCAAGGGCGGACTTGTGGCGGATGAGGGCGGTGCAACGACCCGCGAAGGCATTTATGCCGGCGGCGATGCAGTCACCGGCGCAGCCACCGTAATCCTGGCGATGGGCGCAGGCCGCAAGGCGGCAGCAGAAATACACAAGAAACTATCGGAATAATATATGGCTCAGGCACCTTCAATCCCAAAGGGCACAAGAGATTTCGGATGCGTCGAGATGGCGCGCCGCAACTACATATTTGACACAATCAAAGGCATCTTCCGCCTGTTTGGCTATCAGCAGATAGAGACCCCCGCAATGGAGAATCTCTCTACCTTGTTAGGCAAATATGGCGATGAGGGGGACAAACTGCTGTATCGTATCCTTAACAGCGGCGATGCGTTTGCGGGGGTCGATCTTGCCTCTGCACCCTCCGGCGCGGCCATCACGTCAAAGGTGTGCGAAAAGGGGTTGCGCTACGACCTCACGGTGCCCTTTGCCCGCTTTGTGACGCAGCACCAGAACGATATATCTTTCCCCTTCAAGCGCTTCCAGATCCAGCCCGTATGGCGGGCAGACCGGCCTCAGAAGGGTCGCTACCGCGAGTTCTATCAGTGCGATGCCGATGTCATAGGCTCCACGTCGCTGCTCAATGAGCTGGAACTGGTCCAGATTGTGGATATGGTGTTTGGCCGTTTTGGCATAAACGTCTGCATCAAGATCAACAACCGCAAGCTTTTGGCGGGCATTGCCGAGGTTGCGGGGGTTCCGGAGCGGATGATGGACATCACCGTCGCCATCGACAAGATTGACAAGATAGGCCTGGATGCAGTCAAGGAGGAGCTGCGCGAGAAAGGGGTGGGGGATGCCGCCATTGCAGTCATCGAACCTGTACTTACACTCTCCGGCAGCAACGAAGAGAAAATATCTTTCATGCGTACGCTTCTGGCCTCGTCTGAGGTCGGTCTTAAGGGCGTGGAGGAGATTTCTCAGTTGTTCTCACTGATAGGTGCCGCCGGTATCCGGCAGAAGGTGGAGCTGGATCTCTCGCTGGCCCGCGGCCTGAATTATTACACCGGGGCCATCTTCGAGGTCAAGGCGCTGGACTTTGCCATCGGCAGCATCTGCGGAGGCGGCCGTTACGACGATCTGACCGGTATCTTTGGCCTGAAGAACGTCTCCGGCGTGGGCATCTCCTTTGGCGCCGACCGCATCTACGACGTGCTGCTGGGACTCGAAAAATATCCGGCAGAGCTGCTTTCGGGCGCCAGCGTGCTATTTACCAATATGGGAGAGAAAGAGGCGGAGTACTGTATTCCCGCTATAGCACAGCTTCGCAGGGAGGGTATCAGTTGTGTGCTCTATCCGGAGGCTTCCAAACTCAAAAAGCAGTTCGAATACGCCAACCGCAACAATATCTCTGTGGTAGTGGTAGCCGGTGAAAGCGAGATTTCCGGAGGCATGTTCACCGTCAAGGAGATGTCTTCCGGCAATCAGCAGTCCGTCGCCCGCGAGGACCTGCTGCACTATATGCAGGAGTTGCTGGGATAGGCTACCCTCTGACAAGGGCAAACAGATCAAGATATTTGTTGAGTGAAGTCAGTGCGTCGACATCGCGTGAGAGGTAAGATGCACAGAACAGTTCTCTGAACCGGCAGAGTTCTTCCCACATAGCACTTCTGGCAGAAGCACATTCATTGGCACGGCCATATTTGATAGTCAGGTCAATCAGTTCTTGTGCACGTGCAAATGCGCTCTCTGCCCGGGAGTCCTTTCCTGCAAGTATGGCTTTCAGTACGCGGGACGTCTCGCTGCCGATGTTAGCCATCTGCTGCGGGAAAGACATCCCGGCCCATCGGCCATTCTCTAAGGATATGTGTTGCATTTATCCGATAATAAACTGTTCTACAATTTGTTTTATGGCCTCTCTGACGTTAGGGTCCAGGATGTCACGGGAGGGATTATTCTGCCAGGAACGGATATTTATCAGGGAGTCAAATTCAATGAAATCCTCGCCATCTTCTTCCGGATATAGATTGAACCCCCACAAATCCTCGCCGTTTGATCCATTATCCAGTAGCAAACGTTCCAGGTCTGCGTGCAGCTCTGCGTCAAGGGCGAGCAGCCCTTGTTTCACATCGGCTACACATTTGATCATATCGCCAAACGTGTTTCCTGCCAATGAAGCAAGATCGGAACGAGTAATAGGGGTTAGAAGGATTTGCATGGCAAAGGTTTTCACAAAAGTAATAAAAATGAGGACAAATCTTTCGATTTATCCTCTGTAGTAGCGGGGGAAGGATTAAGCGGCTGCGCCGCTTTCCCTCCTTGCGGCTCGGTTTAGCAAACGAGTTTGCTATACTCTCGCTCGCTGCGTCGGGTCGAACCTCCGGTTCTCATAACCCTTCCCGCCAAATACAAAGCAAACAGACAACCGTAAAGGCTGTCTGTTTGCTTTGTAGCGGGGGAAGGATTCGAACCTCCGACCTCCGGGTTATGAGCCCGACGAGCTACCAGCTGCTCTACCCCGCGATGTTTGAGACGGCAAAGGTAGAAAAAAAATTCTTTATACCAAATTTCATTTGAAGGCTGTCCATTAGAACCCGGACAAGTCTACCTTTTCTACGCCGATAAAATCATTGAGCGATGCAGTGGAGGCTTGTGTGGCCTCTATACGGACTTCAAACGGGCCGTTTGTAACATAACTGTGGGTCAGGGCGGAGTTGTACTTTTCAAGGCTGCCATCGCCCCATGCGATGGTTCCGTTCATCCCGAATCCAAAAATTACAGGTGCCTTGAATGACTTGGAGTTATGTACCACTACCAAGGTTTGCGGCTTCCCCTCCTGGGTTATATATACCTGCTTGAGGACCTCTCCTTCATAGGAGAACGTGATAGTGGCGTTTCTTGCAGTGAAACTGTCGTTCTCATCCAACGAGAGGGTCACAGAAGAGGCTGTCAGGCCCTTTGTGCCCACAACCCTTATCCACTCCTCGGAAGAGTTCACCCCGGTTACATAATCTACATTGGAGCTCATCTCCAGAGTTACGGTACCTGCCTCCCAGGGAAACGATAAATCTTCTCCAGTTACCGGGATTACGGTGTTCTTCTGACCCTGGATAACCTTGATTGTCTGTACCACATCTTCGCATGCTACGGTGATGACCGCCTCGCGGCTGTCAGGCTGGTTGTTATTGGCAACAGAGAAACGTAGGATAATATCATCTTTAGTGCCTATGGGGGTTTCTACTTTAACCCATGTCGCATTGGAAGTTGCAGTCCAGGTATAATTGGCAGTTACATTAACTTCTTGCTGACCGCCATTGGAATTAAACTCACAGGACGATGGGGAAACTGTCAGCGACGGCGCCGGCTTGCATGAAACTCCGGTCAGCATGGCGGCATAGAGCGCAATAAAGCATAATATCTTTTTCATAGCACTACTCTTCTGAACCATAAACGAATTCTACTGTCTTTGTGTCGTACCCCTTGGTCAATGTGATGAAATATGACTGGAGGGGATACTGTTTTGTGGGGATGGTGAGGACTCCGTCGACAAAAGTGACGCCATCTGTATATAACGTCCCCTCAGAGTCGGCGATGCTCCACTCTGCATCGGATTTGGTGGATATTACAAGTTCTCCGGTGGCAGAAGTAAACCTGCAAGAGGTCACTTCCTCCAGGCTGTACTGGTCTGCGATGGGGATTTCGTAATTTGTGATACCGTCCTCCAGGTTGCCACGCATAGGAGTCCATTCCGGGGTGTTCACTGAGCGGTACCACACGCACAGGCGGTCGCCTATAGATATGGGCTCCGTGAGCACGGTTTCAGTTGTGGAAAAACCGAACCCGTACCATGCTTCCAGATGGATTGTATCATCTTCTTCAGTCCAGCCGTCCAGAATCTCGCCAATGCTGCCGTCGCGGTGCATAACGGCTACCGCTATATTGCCCTCAAAAGGGTAGAGACCCATGTTGAAAACCGACCTGCACAGCGTATTGAAGGGGACGCCCACCTCAAATTCTGTGGTCTCGGAGGTGAAGCCGTCGTTTTTGCCGTTGCCGTCGATCATCAGAACCTCTTTTATTGCGCCGCCCTCATTTTTCTTGAGGCCAGTAATCATAGAATGATTGTAGGTGAAATCGCCAAAGGCGGGATAGGTGTACATGCCGTTGTTTGAGCCGCCCCAACCCCAGTTGATGCTGACCTGGCCTGAGGCGGAGTAACCGTCGATGATAAAGGCGTGGCCGCCATCCTTGCTGGAAGATGCAAAAATCACCGGGCCCACGTTGTCGATATTGTCGTAAATCATTTTGGTCCAGTCATTGTCGGAATAATACTCCTTAAAACAGTACGTGAAGGAGCGGTCATATGAGAAATATTGTGCAAGGCCAATCGGGATGTCGGAGGAATAGGCTCCGGTGCCGCCCGGATTGTAATACGACTTCAGCATTATCCCCAGGTCTGCCATCAGCCGGGCTATCTGCTGCCGCGATTCAGCAGGAGTGTTATCATTCACGGTAAGGGGCATGTTTTCCCAGTCATAGGAATTGCCAAGCGTCAGTCCGTTCACATACTGCTGGTTTCCGTTGTCATCGGTATATTCATAAGATGGGAGGACTCCATATCCCGCCCCGGGCCATTTATGATACCTCATCAGTATGGCGGTGGCGGTGGCTGTGCATCCGGTAACGCATACCATGCCGTTGATGGAGGGGCAATAGTCGTTGTAAGGACTCCCCTGATCCCATTTTGCCGTCTCCAGCATCTTGCCGCTGCCGTAAGTCATGACCTTCCCTTTCTTATAATCCTCCCATTCGGCGCGGGCCCCTTTCTGAGGCTCGAGCCTTCCGGTGCGAATAGCATCCACGATGTCGCCCCACATATCCAGCCAGGCGCGCAGGTTGGCGGGCTCGTCCTCTTCCGAGAATGTATTATCCCGTGACCAGCCGATCACCGGAGAGAGCCTGTCGTCGGCAGCAAGGATTATGAAGCCGCCGCGGTCACCCTCAAAGATATAATAAGGGTCGCCCATAAGGGAGGCTTTGGTCATGAACGGAGGTTCCACCACCTGCCGGAACTGCTCTGAACGGCAACCTTGGGCGCGGAGCACATCCGAGGCAATTTTTCTGGCCACTTGGGGCGGTATTGTCTCTGCCGCCAGATACAGCGGAGCCAACAGCAGAATGAAACAAATGAATCGCTTTGTCATAATAAAAAAACCGGCCCCCGGAGGAGCCGGTTCTAATAGAGTTAACGTTTAACAGTTACTATCTGGTAAGTTGTGTCTTGATACCTCCCGCATAGGTGTAACCATTGTAAGGGCCGCCTACGAGCAAGAAATCATAGTTGTCAAACACAATACCTGCAGGAGACATCTCTCCGTAGAAAGGAGTCTCGAGATCCTCATATATATCGTAGTCTGTTTCAGGATTTACAGCCAAGATATAAAGGTCAGCACTGTAAGTATTAGTGTGGGCTGCATACTGATAACCGGTGACAGTAATGAGTCTTGTATCGAAATCAACTGTTGCGTCAATCTCGCAGCCACTACCCCACAAGTTCTTTACCTTGCAGTGAGTCTCATCTACCTTTACAATAGCAGCTGTATAGCCAGATGCATCCCAAGCATTGCTATAATAGCTGAAATCCAAGGCATCCCATGACCCTTCAAGCCATTCCCAGTCAATTGAGATCTTGTCACTTTTGACAGAGATCTTAGCCACTTTACCATAGGCTTCGTTGACCAGTTTGTCTTCAACATTGAGGATAAGCTCAATCTCGAAGCCGGGACCTGTCGTGTCATAGAGGATTTTTATAGGGAGTTCACCGATAAAATCACCAGCCTTTATAGTGACACTCTTACTGGGCATCTGGAAGTCTTTACCTTCTTCGCCGGTGGTGCCTTCTCCAAGGGTGATTTCGTAAGTCTTGTCGGTGTCATACGAGTATGTGCAACCAACAGGTACACTGTAATCGTAAGATTCATCGTCAGCGGTAACCATCCAGGCAGTGGAGGCAGATTCGAAGTGTACGAACTCCAGACCTTTGCCGCCGAAAGTGTCAAGATCGATATCTTTTTCAAATTGGCAGCCTGTCAGTGCCATGCAGAAAGAAGCTGCAAGAATAAAAAGTATCTTTTTCATATTAACTCTGTTTTAGATGGCCTTGTTATAATCTTTTTCTACCTTATAGATAGGCCAAGTATAGTTGGCGTCACCAGGTGTAATATTAAGGTCGATTACGGAATTTTTCTTTGAGAAGTTCTCGCCGCGGCGGATTATGTCGATACCACGCATACCTTCGCAGATAAATTCCAGGCGACGCTCGTTGATTACAGCGGTAGTAAGGTTGCCGCCAGAAAGATTATCAATGCTGAATACATCGTCGGCGGGAGCGATACTGCGGTTGCGCACTGCCTTCAGGTTGGCTTTTGCCTGGGCTGTACCATCTGTCTTGTGAGTGTAGCACTCGGCAAGGTTGAGCAAGGTCTCGGCATAACGCATCAACGGCAGCCAGTCAAGTTTCTGGCCATAGTCTACGAATTTCATTGAGTACTGGTAACCGTTGCCGTCGGGCTCGGAAACGAGTTTTGCGATACGCTGGTCCTTTGCGAGGAAGTAACCGGGCTGGGACATAATGCCGGACTCGGTATCCAGCCAGCATACAGTTGCCTTTGCGCTGAAGTACTCAGCGGCACTCATCTGGGTGTTGGGGTTGTCCTGAGTTGACATAGGGAGGGCAAAAATCATCTCCTTGTTCTTGTATGTATCTACACCATAAAGTGTGGAAACATCTTCGGCAAGGCTGTAGCCCTTGATTGCGTTACCCTCTGCAATTGCGTTGTCCCAATCCTGCATAGCCATATAGACGCGCATACGCATCATATGGGCGGCAGCGGCAGACGCACGGGTCACGCCGTCGTAGGTTTCAGGGGCGTCCACGAGGTCAGAAGGGATGCAGTCCTCGAGCATCTGGGCGTAAACCTGACCGATGGTAGAGAGCGGGCAGTCGTTGTTGCCGGCAGCGGTGAGACCCTTCAGGCGAAGGGGAACTGCCGGTGCATCGGGATTCAAGCAGTAGGGCTGGGAATAGAGGTTGACCAGCACATAGTAGCAATAAGCACGGATGAACTTTGCCTCTGCGGCGAACTGTTTGCATTTATCTGCGCCAAGGACTTTCTCGCACTCATAATTGGTGAGGTTGTCGATGAAAATATTGCAGGTGTTGATGGTGTAGTATGCATAGTTCCATATACGGCCGTTTTCCAACTCGGTGGGGAGAACTTCCATCTCATAGGTGCGCTGCATAGTCACGGGGTTGGATACGTTCACGATATCGTCGCCGCGGCTGTCAAATACCACGTATGCCAGACCTGCCATAAAGGTTGGGTTGGAACTCTTGAATGCGGAGTAGCAACCAAGGAGTGCGGACTCGATATAATTTGCGTCCGAATAGATGATATCCTCGTTCATGACGAGGGGGCGGGGTCTCTCGATGAACTCCTCAGAGCAAGATGCCAAAGAAACGACCAGCGTAAGAGCTGCAACCAATTTTATGATATTCTTCATAATGTCTGTCGTTTAAATTGTTAGAAAGTAACCTGGAGACCAAGGGTGTAAGTCCTTGCCTGAGGCAGGGTGTTCTTGTAGTAGCCGCTGGTCAGCACGGGCTGGGTAGAGTAAGAAGAGGTGATTTCTGGATCGAGGCCGGTGAAGGCAGTAAGCACCCATGCGTTCTGAACCTGTGCATAAGCGCGGACGGAAGTGAAACCGAGGATGGTTTTCTTTGCGCCGGTGTTGTAGGTATAACCGAGGCTGATGGTCTTCAGGCGGAGGTAGTCGCCACGCTCAATCCAGTCGGAAATGTCGTAAGCAGAACCGTTGGAAACGTTGTCACCGTACATCGGTTTAGCATATTTGGCATTGTCGCCGGGCTGTTTCCAGCTCTTTTCTGCAACTTCAGCATAGTTGTTCCACCAACGGTTGTCGGAGCCGGACGCGGTCATCGCATTCATAATCCAGTTGCCGCCGGAGAACTGCCAGAACATATTGAAATCAAAGCCTTTCCAGCGGAGAGTATTGTTCCAGCCGCCAAACCAGGTGGGAAGAGTATTGCCACTGCGTACAGGAGCAAGCTCACCCTGGAATACGGTGCCGTCCTTGAGGAACCAGTTGCCGCGAGCACGGTCGTAGATGGTCCACTCGCCTTGGGAACCGTAGAATATACGGCAACCTGTCTCGGGGTCGATACCACCTGTAGGATATGCATATATCTGGCCGATGGAGTAACCTGGAACGGTGATGGAGATGTCCTCTCCGTAAACTGCATCCACACCCTCTGCCAGACTGAGAACCTTATTGAAGGCGGTTGTGATGTTGAAGTTGGAGTACCAGCTGAAGTCACGGTTGCGGATGATGTCGGCACCGAGGGTGAGCTCGATACCCTTATTCTGGAGGGCACCTGCGTTGGTTACGAGAGAGCCGATACCTGTGGAGGGTCCTTGAGGTACCGCCATTACCAGGTTGTTGGTCTTGGTATAGTACCAGTCAAAGTCGATGTCGAGACGGCCGAACAGTCGTGCGCTGAAGCCTACGTCATATTTGGTGGAGTTTTCCCAGGCGAGATTCGAGTCGCCTATATTGCTCAGGCCAAGGGCGGCAAGACCGCCGTAAACATCATCGCCGTAGTAGGTCTGTGCATTGTAATAACCAATTTCGGAGTTACCTACTACACCGTAGCTGGCGTTGATCTTGAAATCGTCGATCACGCTGCGCAGGGGAGTGAAGAAGTCTTCTTCTGAAACGCGCCATGCTGCGGATGCACCCCAGAAGTTACCCCACTTGTGGTTGGAACCAAGGGCTGAGAGACCGTCACGACGGAAGTTGAGGGAAAGCATATAGCGTGCATCATAGTCGTAGTTGATACGTCCGAAGTAGGATATCATCGCACGGGAGCCAAGAGAGCCGCCGGCCTCATAAGAGGAGTATCCTGCACGAAAGCCGGTGTATGCGGGGTTGAGAATGTCTTCACCCTTTGCCCAATCATAACCGTATGAACGCTCATTAGCCTCCATACCGGCCAGGAAGTTGAAAGTATTCCTGCCAAAAATCAGGTTGTAATCGGCGGTGTTGGTCCAGGTCCAGTTGAGCATATTGTTGAAGGTCTTGAAAGCGTAACCGTTGTAGTTGACGCCCTGACCGTAATTCTGGTTCCAGTAGGTTTCCTCTTCCTCAGTCATATAGTCGGTGCCGAACTGGCTCTTGAGAGTCAGGTCCTTGATGGGGGTGAGCTCCACGAAACCGCTGGCAATCAGACGGGTTGTCCATACCTTGTTGTAGCTCTCCAGCTGGGCCATGGCATTGGGGTAGAGGAGGCTGGCGATATTGATACCGCCGACGCCGATATACTGACCGTTGTTCATGGTATAGTATGAACCGTCCTCATTGTATGCAGGGAGGATAGGGGGCATAATCATAGCTTGACGAGGTAAACCCGCAGCGGCGAAAACGCCGTCGTTACGGGAAGCATCGGCTGCCTGGGTGAAACCGTTGGTATAAGCAGCGTTCAAGCCGACCTTCAGCCACTTGTTTATCTGAGTGCTGACATTTGCCTTGATTCCATAACGGCGATACTGGTCGCCCTGGATGATTCCGGAGTTGTCAGAGTAGTTGGCAGATGCGTAGTACTGGGTCTTGTCGCTGCCGCCGCTGATAGCCACGGTGTGGTTCTGGACGAGGCCTTTCTTGAAGATGAGCTTGTTCCAGTCGGTGTCTATGATGTTGCCTTTGCTGTCCTTCATGAGGTTGAAGGATTTGTTGCCCCATTCGTTGCCTGTACCGCTGATGATGCGCTCGTCGGTGCCGTAGGCGTTCATCATAGCCTGGTTCTTGTAGGCCACATACTGCTCGGCGTTCATCACGTCGAAAGTCTTGGTGGGCTCGGTGAAACCGATGTTCATGTCATAGGTAACCTTGGTGTCGCCCTTGCGGCCCTGCTTGGTGGTGATGATTATGACACCGCTGGCAGCGCGTGAACCATAGAGGGCGGTAGCCGCAGCATCCTTGAGAATGTCGATGGATGCGATGTCGGCGGGGTTGATGTCGGCGAGGGCGTTTGCCTCAGTGTAGGTATTTTGTACAACACCGGAAGAGATGGGCACACCGTCCACGATATACAACGGGTCGGTGCCTGCGCTGATGGAGCTGACACCACGGATGAGGACCTTGGCCTGGGAGCCGGCACCACCGCTCGGTGAGGATACCTGCACACCGGATGCCTGGCCTTGAAGCATTGCGTCAAAGTTTACGTTGGGGGCATCCTTGAGGGCCTCGGATTTAACGGAAGAAACGGCAGCGGTCACGGTCTTGGCACTCTGGGTACCATAAGCCACGACAACTACGTCATCCAAAAATTCAGCGTCGGGCTTCAAGGCGATGTCAATCTGGTTGCGACCGTCAACGGGAACCTCAACAGCCTTGTAGCCAATCGAAGAGACAATCAGAGTCGCGCTGCGGGGTGCTGAGATGGTATAGCGGCCAAGGTCGTTTGTTGCGACACCGGTGGTCGTGCCCTTCAGTACGATGGAAGCAGCGGGAATCGTCTCCCCGTTCGAAGCATCTGTTACAGTACCTTTAATTGTGATAGTCTGTGCATAGGACATCACGCTTGCAAGTACGAACAGAAAGCAGAAGA
Organism: Bacteroidales bacterium; assembly: GCA_017445425.1. GTDB lineage: Bacteria > Bacteroidota > Bacteroidia > Bacteroidales > UBA932 > Equibacterium. The sequence goes on from JAFSUF010000015.1 coordinate 42,327, forward strand.
ACAGTTTTGCTTTTTTCATAAGCAGTACTTTTTTGGTTAAACAATAGATTAGTTATTTTAAACGAGCATTTTTTTGTAACATGAATTGGGCTTATATCCGCGTGAGTACGGCGGAACAATCGTACTCCAGCCAGAAATACGAAATACAGAACTGGGCAAGTAATCAATCTGTAAGAATTGACCGGTGGGTAAACGAATCGGTATCGGGTACGATTGTGCCGGAACACAGAAAACTCGGCAGGATAATCAGAAGCCTGAAGCGCGATGATTTGCTCATTTGCACGGAGATATCGCGGCTTGGCCGCAATATGCTGATGATTATGTCCATTTTGAACGACTGTGCCCAGCGCGGTGTGCGCATCTACACAATCAAAGACAATTTCAAGCTTGACAACGATTTGAATTCAAAAATCATTGCCTTTGCCTTTGCTCTGGCGGCTGAGATAGAGAGGAATCTGATTTCACAGCGCACAAAAGAGGCATTGGCAGAACTGAAGGAGGCGGGGGTAAAGTTGGGGCGCCCAGTCGGCAGCTACAAATCTAAAACAGTGGTATTAAATGATTTAGCCCAAATAACAACTCTTAAGGCAATGGGGACACCGTATTCAGAGATAGCAAAAATATATGGAATACACAGAAACACCCTTGTAAATTATCTGAAATCAGCTGATTGCTATCGGCAAAAAGATTAAAAAGATTATTTTGGTTTTAAAAATTAACCGCTGTGTCTATTTGTGGTTACAAAGTGTAAGCTGCTTTCCAAAAAATGTGTCAGATTTTTAAAAAAAAGTCGGCAGGGACTTGCTTATAATCAAGCAGTCACTTGATTACAAATTTGGATATATGAAAAAAAATGCCGACCTTGCGCGGTGTTTTTTGCATAATAATATCCATACGTTACAAAAAAATGCTCGTTTTAATTAACACGTAAAACTACTATTCAACCAATTATAGTTTACCAAAAAAGTATCAGCTTATGAAAAAAGTAAAACTTTTTCTGACTGCGATTGTACTGACTGCAGCGACTCTGTTCGCTTCGGCACAGGCTCAAAGAGTATCCGGTGTGGTGAAAGACCGCAGCGGTGAGCCGGTAGCCGGGGCTTCGGTTGTTGTTGACGGTACCGCAATCGGAGTCATCACGGGAGCTGACGGTACTTTCACTATCAGTGCAAAGCCCGGCCAGACACTCTCGTTCTTGTTTTATGGTATGAAGCCCCAGAAAGTTGAAGTGACTTCTACCAAGATGGATGTTACACTTGAAGAAGACCTGATGCTTCTGGACGAGTCCGTTGTTACGGCTGTCGGCATCCAGCGTTCCGAGCGCTCCCTGGGTTACTCTGTGACCAAGGTTGACGCAGGTGAGGCTATCCACCGCGCTGAGCCCGACCTTATCCGTTCCCTGGACGGTAAGATCCCCGGCGTTCAGATCACCGCTCCCTCCGGCGACGCCGGCGGTGCAACCCGTATGACCATCCGCGGTAACTCCTCATTTCTTGGCAACAACCAGCCGCTCTATGTTGTGGACGGTGTTCCCTACAGTAACAACGGTACCAGCGCCAGCGGCCGTGCAAGCGGCGTGGGCGGTGCTTACGGTTCAGGTATCGCAACCCTCGACCCCAACGACATCGAGTCGATGAGCGTCCTCAAGGGTGCGGCTGCCGCAGCGCTTTACGGTTCCCGTGCAGCGAACGGCGTCGTGCTGATTACTACCAAATCCGGTGCTAAAGACATCAAGGGTGCAAAATCCACCCACGTTACTTATAACGGTTCCTTCGCACTTGAGACCATCGCTTCCCTGCCCGTTTACCAGAACAGCTACGGCCAGGGCTCCAACTTCCAGCCCGGCGGTGCCAACGGTTCCTGGGGTGCTGCATTCAGCCGTGTGAGCGAAATCCCTATGTATTCCGCTATCGCAGCTGAGTATCCCGACCTGGCAGAGCAGCTCTATCCCGGCAAAGAGGGTATGATCCCTTATCAGGCATATCCCGACAACGTCAAGAACCTGTTCCGTACCGGCATCATCTGGGACCACTCCCTGAATGTTCAGTCCATCAATGACAAGGGCCACTTCAACGTAACCGGTTCCTATACTTCACAGGACAGCTACATCCCCGGTTCGGAGTTTGACCGTTATGCATTCTCCATCGGTGGTTCGCAGCAGGTGAGCAAGAGACTCCGCATCGGCGGCAACCTGGCTTTCACCTATACAGATCAGCAGTCTCCTATCTACGGTAACAACCAGTCCAGCGCAGAGCTTGGTGGTATGAACTCCCTGGCACGTGCATTCATCATGCCTCGTAGCTGGGATATCCAGAACTACCCTTACCAGACTCAGGACGGTTCCAACCTGCTGTTCCAGCTCTCTTCCCAGGCAAACAACCCTTACTGGGCATGGGAGAACGATAAGATCAACTCCGTCCAGAAGCGTATTGTAGCCAACTTCAACGCTACTTACACTTTCACAGACTGGTTGAGTGCAGATTATACTCTCGGTTTCAATGATTATTCCCTCGCGCGCAAGACCATCGTGAACCTCGGTTCCCGCGGTTATGCCGGCAAGGGTTACATTGCAAACGGCAATTCCGACAACTCTGTGATTGAGTCCACCCTGTTGCTCACTGCAAACAAGGACTTCGGCAAGTTCAACCTGCGTGCAACCCTGGGTCACAACTACAACCAGGATCTCTACACCTCTTTCTCTGCAAACGGCCCCGAGATCATCAACCCCGGCATCTATGACATTGGCAACACCAAGAGTCAGACTGCAGGCGAGAGCTACTCCAAGAGCCGCAAGTGGGGTGTATTTGCAGATATCCTCCTCAGCTACGACAACTGGGCGTTCCTGAACCTCTCCGGCCGTAACGACGTTTCTTCCACCCTGCCCAAGGCAAACCGCAGTTTCTTCTATCCTGCAGTTTCTGCATCTGTAGTATTCACTGAGGCCCTCGGAATCCAGGACAGTTTCCTTAACTATGGCAAGGTCCGCGCCAGCTGGGCAAAGGTCGGTAACGACGCTTCTCCTTATTATAATAATGGGACCTACGTCATCGGCAACCCTTACATGAACCAGGCGATGATGGAGCTCCCCACCGTCCTCTACGACCCCAACCTCAAGCCCGAGTTCACATCTGAGTTTGAGACCGGTCTCGAGTTGAAATTCTTCGACGGCCGTATCGCTTTCGACGGTACCTACTACAACCGCGTATCCGACAATCAGATTGGTGCCAAGTCATCACCTGCCTCTACCGGTTACAGCAGTTATGTTACCAACTTCGGTTCCATCCGCAACCGCGGTTTCGAGCTTGGTCTGGACGTTTATCCGGTCATGACCAATGACTTCAGCTGGAGCATCTACACCACCTTCACCCGCAACCGCTCCGAGGTTCTCTCTCTGGCAGACGGCGTGGACAAGATCTACATCGGTGGTGACTTCTCATCTCCCTGTCCCGTGCTGATGGTGGGCCAGCCTTACGGTGTTATAGAAGGTGAGCGCATCGCACGTGATGAAAACGGCAACTGGCTCGTGGATCCCGCTTCCGGTATGTACATCAACGATACCGAAGTCGGCATCATCGGCGACCCGAACCCCGATTTCAAGACCACTATGACCAACACCCTCCGCTACAAGGGTCTCTCCTTCAGTTTCATGTTTGACTTCCAGAAAGGTGGCTGCGTATACAGCTCCTATCTGACCGACCTGCTGGGTCGTGGTGTCACCAAGGATACTGAAGACCGTCTTGGCGCACGCATCCTCCCCGGTGTTTACGGTGACAAGAATACTCTCGAGGCTTATAAGGATGCCAACGGCAACCCTATCCCCAATACCACTACCCTCAGCGAGTCTGACTTGTGGTTCTCCGACGGTGGTACCCTGTCGTCATTCGCTATCAACTCTGCTGACGAAGTTGCAGTTTATGACGCAACCGTTCTCCGCCTGCGCGAGGTTAACCTCAGCTACCAGCTTCCTAAGAAGTGGATGCAGGCTATCCGTCTGCAGGGTGCAGAAATCGGCATAGTCGGCCGTAACCTCTGGTTCTGGGCACCTAACGTTCCCAAGTACTCCAACTACGATCCTACCATCAACACATTCGGTGAGACCAACGTCCAGGGTATAGATTATACCTCGGCTCCTTCTACCCGCCGTTTCGCGTTCAACCTCAAGTTAACCTTATAATTTGCCAGCAGTATGAAAAGAAAGATATTTTACGGTCTCGTTGCAATCGTGGCAGCCCTTGGCTTGTCATCCTGCAATCTTGACATCAACGAAGACCCGTATGCAGTGACAAAGCTCGATGTCGAGCAGTTGCTTACTGCAGCAGAATACGAAGTTGGCATCAACTTCTCAGAAGGGTATTATCTCAATGCCAATTTCTCCGCTTATACCCATCACACCTCCAGCCGTGAAGTGGACAATTATTCACTGAACGCAAGCTACTCCACTCTGGGCAACACCTGGGATCAGGCATATCGCTATTCTATCAAGAACTGCGACAAGCTCATAGAGGACGGTGATGCCAATGGCAATGCTATCTATGCTGCCATCGGCCGTATTCTCCGTGCACATGTCTATATGAATCTGGTTGACCTCTGGGGTGACGTTCCTTACACCGAGGCTAACAACACAGAATTCACTGAGCCCAAGCCTGACACGGGTGTCTTTATCTACAACGAACTCCTCAAGAGCATCAACAAAGCTATCGCTGACCTCAAAGATACTGAGGCTGCCAACAATCTTAAACCTGGTGCAAATGACCTGTTCTACAAGGGTGATGTTACCAAGTGGCTCCATGCTGCAAACACCCTCAAGCTGAAACTCCTGGTTCAGAGCCGCCTTGTAAAGGGCGAGATCGAAGGCTGGAAGAGCGAGCTTGACGGCGTGCTGGCAGAGAACGCTTTCCTTGCAAACGGTGAAGACCTCCAGTTCCCTCACTCTACCGCTACTACCCCCAGCGACGAGCGTAACTCCGGTTATGTAGATGAGTATCAGGGCGGCCAGAAATCTGTATGGATCAGCCCCTGGTTCTACGAGATCCTGAACGGTAAGAGCTACAACTTCAAGGATAACCCCTTCAAGGGTATCGTTGACCCCCGTATCCCTTACTACTATTACAATCAGGCTACTGAAAACCAGGATGCGCTCAACAATACCGACTATCGTGACGGTGCGTTCATCTCCATCATGCTGGGCTCCAACTCCGGTTACACCTCCAACACTCAGGAGAGTGTCATGACCTGCGTGGGTATCTATCCTGTAGGTGGTAAGTATGACGATGGTAAGGGTGGTGCAATCGGTTCAAAGACCGGCACCGGTATCGCTCCCGACAAGATGCTGCAGGCATACTCTGTTCCGTTCATGAAGGCTGAGCTCGTACTCGCAGGCGAAGCTAGCGGCGATGCAGCTGCTCTCCTCTCTGAAGGTATCTCCGCTTCACTGACTCACGTGAACACTGTTTCCAAGGCTGCTGACGCTTCCTGCCCTATGATCAGTGCAGATGCTGCAACAGACTTCATTAACAACGTTCTCGCACGCTTCGAATCTGCAAATGCTGCCAAGAAGATGGAAATCGTGATGACCCAGAAGTGGATTGCAAACTTCTACAATCCCGTGGAGGCATACAGCGATATCCGCCGCACCGGTTATCCTGTCCTCTTCAAGGGCGACGAGAGGAACATGGCCTATACTCCTTATGCACAGACCATTGAGGCTAAACCCGAGCTGACTCCGTACAACCTTGTCACCATTCTGGCTTATCCCCGCGTTATGTGGTATCCTCAGAGCGAAGTTGACGTCAACCCGAACATCACCAACAATGGTCGCGTTGTCAGCAGCAAAGTAGTCTTCTGGGACAAATAATCATTAAAGACAGATGAAAATGAAACATATTAGTTTATTGGCAGTATTCTGCTGCATCATAGCCCTGACTGCTTGCGACAAGCAGAAACTTCCCTATGATCTGGAAGGGGTGGAGCACGGTGTCATCATCAATATCTCAAAGGTGGCCGGCACAAGCACTACTCTCTCTACAGATGTAAATGCAGGTGACTATCAGGTAGAGCTCTCTGTCCCCGATTACTATCAGGGCGACATGTCCATGTTCAAGGAGGCTCAGCTGATGGCTGTTTACACCGATACCGAAGGCAAAAAGACTCCTGCTTATGTGGTTGAAGGCATTACCGAATTCCCCGCAACACTCAAACTCAACATCAAGGATGTCATCAGCAAATGCGGCAAATCCGCAATCGAGATTGGTGACCGTATTGAATTTACCCCTTGCTACACTCTCAAGAGCGGCACTCAGGTAGATGGCTGGTCTGAGCTGATGGGCTTCAACAACGTCCGTTTCACCTGGACTCTCGACGACGGGTCAAACTACTCATACCGCGTTTCTTACACAGCATTCGCACCGTTCCATAAAGATCGTTTCCAGGGTACTGCTCAGTTCGCACTGGCCAGTGGTGAGGAAGGCGAGGCTCTTGTAAAGCAGATTACCGAACTCCCAGATGACAAATGGATTCCCAAGGGCGTTACCGCTGATGATCTGGTTGGTCTCCAGGTTGACCTCACCAGCTATGACTGGTTTGGTGACATGACCTTCAAGATGTGGATCAACACTCAGGACTTCACCATCATTATGCCCGATCAGGTAACATGCTTCTTCTCCTATGGAGCTTACGGCGCATATGACGTTAACCTCAAGAACTGCGAAGGCGAGGTTGATACGCTCAATGACTCCCTGTGGTTCTACTGGTATACCGTATGGGGTCCCTATTCATTCGGTGACGAGGTTGTTTATCTCTTCTTTAAGTAATCATTACTTCTTTTGATATTAATTGTTGCGGCCCCTTGCCCTTTGTCAAGGGGCCGCTTCTTTTAAGAAAATGGCGAAACGTTTTATCTTGATAATGTTGCTGTTGGTGCCGCTTTGCATGGCGGCAGAGACAGTGCCGCCCGAGAGGGCAAAGCGTATTGCCGGCAATGTACTGTCGGCACAGGGTTGCTGGTCGCGCACTTTGACGCAGGTCGTGGAAAAGGAATCGCTCACCAAGGCTGAATCGTCTGACCCTGCCTATTATATATTCAAAGGCGACCGTGGCGGATTTGTAATTACCTCTGCAGATGACAGGCTTACCCCGGTTATCGGCTGGTCTGCAACGAGTGATATAAGTGGGGAAGATATCCCTGAGAACCTCCGCAACTGGCTGGATATGTGGTCTGACGCGCTCGAGCGGATGCGCAATGGTATTCAATTGCCCCAGATGGGGGCCCGGCAGGAGTGGGAGTCGTTTGAGATGGGCCGCATCCCCACGTACGCTACCGAGAAACAATACGAGACGGCTCAATGGAACCAGGAGAACCCGTTTAATATGTATTGTCCTCAAGTGGATGGCGAACCATGTGCAGCGGGCTGTACTGCCGTGGCGACAGCAATTGTGATGCGCTATCACGAGTGGCCGGCAACAGGCACAGGAGTGCTCCCTGAATATTATTATCAAGATGACGACGGCACGCCCCGTATGGTGCCGGCGCAGCCTTTGGGAAATGTATATAAATGGGATGCTATGCCCATGGTGCTGCATTCATACGATGATGATGAAGAGGCTAAGGAG
>JAFSUF010000016.1 GCA_017445425.1 Bacteroidales bacterium
GACCGTACGCTTCATTATGATGATTGCCCCCGTGGATCTTTCCGGCGCAACCATCCTTTTGGAGCTTAAGAACAACGGCGAGGATGTAATCAGCGCAGAGATTGAAGGCAAGAACTACGAGGCCGGCAAGGCATACAAGATTCTCGGTTCTCCCGTAGGTCCCGAGGAGCCCCTGGGCGACCCCATTGACCTCAGCGAAAACGAGACTGCAAACACCTATATCGTAAGCGAGCCCGGTTACTACTCTATCAACGCTACCATCGCAGGTAACGGCAAGAAAGTTTCCTGGGACTCCGGTTTTGCTTCTTCTGCTTATCCCGAGTACAACGCCCGCACCGGTGTGAAAAAGCTCTCCGGCGACGGCGTAGAGATTACCTTGAACCAGAACAACTGCGTATCCAACGTAAGCTTCGAAGACGGCCAGATCCTGTTCAAGGCTACCGGCAGAAAGGGTAACGCCAAACTGACCCTCACAAACGGCGGTGACGTAGTCTGGACCTGGGTTATCTGGTGCACAGATGAACCCACCACTCTCCCCTTCACCTTCGAGGGTATCACTTATAACCTGATGGACCGCAACCTGGGCGCCACCTCGGACGGTTCTGTCCTGCCCAACTCCATCGAGGAGGTGGCCGGTCTGTACTACCAGTTCGGCAACCCTATCGGCTACACATGGGAAGAGTTCGAAAACGGTATTTGTGAGGAGGCCAGGAATGCGGCCGCCTCAATGACAGCAGCACTCAAGAGTCCCAACCGTCCCAACCTTAACGTTACCGGAAGGCCCGCCGCAACAGGCGCTACTGCTGACTGGTATTGGTTCTGGGTTTACTCATCAAGCAAGGCCAATGCTCTCATGGGCAAGCTGTGGGGCGGCGGCAGCAACTTTGACGAGTCCCTGGTATGCGGTTTTGAATCTAGCAAGACCCTCTATGACCCCTGCCCTGCAGGCTATAAGGTTATGGGATGGGATACCTTCTTTGGTTACGACGATGTTGATTCCGGCAACGCATTCGGATTTTATTTACCCGTTGATGATGACAAAAAACTGTTCATCCCTTACAATGGCTTTGCATTTTCAACTTCATTTGGCAACTATTGGCAAGGAAAAGGCCCTTACCCTATCACTCAAGACGGTGTTAGCGGCCCTTACGCATCATTGTGGACCTCAGGTGCGCCCGGACGAAATATGGGCTTCGCTTTTGCCTGGAAATACGATAATGGCAGTGCTGTAGTAACAAGTGACGGATGTCCCGATGGTGCTCACATCGTTGCCCGCGGTCTCGGCGTACGCTGCATCGCAGACGAAGAATGGGAATAGTTTATATCCCCGATATCCAATAAAATTAAGGGTGGCCTCGCGCCACCCTTTCTTTTTGTCCATAATATCATATCTTTTTATATTTGTAAAGGTATAGTTATGTAATATGAGATTTTCTATATTCTTTGCCGTCGCTGCCATTGCTATCCTCGCAACAGGATGCAGCGCCCCCGACAGTATATCTTCTGATGATGGCATCAGGAAGTTTGTTTTCAACCTTGAGGACTTTGAGCCCGGTTTCACGACCAAGACGACCACGGTCATCTCCGGCTCGTCGCTCTCTTCCCTCTGGAATGAGGGTGACAAAATCGGCGTCTTTCCCGATTTGGGCGGCGACCAGGTCTCTTTCACA
>JAFSUF010000017.1 GCA_017445425.1 Bacteroidales bacterium
ACGGCTGCGGTAGTCACCACCCTTGATGGTGTCGTAGAACAGACGGTAAACTGAGTCATTATCGTTCTGGTAGTTCTTTGCCGCATTGATACCACCCTGGGCTGCGATAGAGTGCGCACGACGGGGAGAATCGCTGATGCAGAAGATTTTAACATTGTAGCCAAGTTCGCCGAGGGTAGCGGCAGCGCTGGCTCCGGCAAGACCTGTGCCGATTACGATGATTTCCATCTTCTTCTTGTTGGCGGGGCTCACAACTCTGATATGAGCCTTGTGGTTGGTCCATTTCTCGGCTAACGGTCCTTCAGGAACTTTGGAAATTAGTTCTGTCATTAGAGTATTGTATTGGTTATTATTAGTAATCTAATCCATTAAAATGCAAATATATTCAATTTATTCATACCTTTACACTTACAAAAGGAAAAAATGAGTACTGAGTTTTTCTCTACAGCCTCTAATATCGCTACACATATCGAGGATTCCAAGGCCGGAGAGCGCACGGTATTGCTGCTTCACGGTTATCTTGAGACAATGTATGTCTGGGAGGATCTGTTCCACGACCTGAGCCGCGATTTTCGTGTAATAAGGATAGATTTGCCTGGTCACGGACTCACCTGCTCTGCACCTGTAAACTCCATAGATTTGATGGCGACCGTCGCAAAAGGTGTCCTTGACGTATGCGGTGTTAATAAAGCAACGGTGATAGGCCATTCCCTCGGAGGTTATGTGGCGATAAAGTGCTGCCAGCTGTTCCCGGAACGCTTTGACAAGATGATATTGCTTAACTCCCACCCTTTTGCGGAGGGGGAAGAGCGCAAGGCCCTTGCCCTGCGGGAAACGGAGCTTATAGAGACGGGCCACCTTATGCAGCTGGCTGATATATCAATACCCAGGATGTTCCATCCCGGCAATCTGCGCCGTCTTGACGAGACCATCCGGGAGATGGTCGAGATGTGCGAGACACACGATCCGGCGGGGATCATATCCAGCCTCAAGGGGATGATGAACCGGGAGGATACATCGGAATACCTGGCATCTGCCAAAGTGCCGGCAATGGCCGTCTGCGGCTGGACGGATACTCTGGTCACCCCGGAAATCAGGGCAGAGATGGTGAAAAAAATCCCCTCCCTGCGCCTTGAGGTGCTCCCTGAATGCTGCCATCACTCCCTGCTGGAGTGCAGGGAGAGAACCACTGAGTTAATAAAGGAATTCCTGTAAAACTTTACCAGAGAAAATTGTCAAAGGGATAGCGCCCGGCGTGTATCTCGGCCACCATCTTGTACAGGTCGGAACGCAACTTGTCTATGCCGATCCGCTCTTTGGCACTTATGAATATGCAGGGAGTGTGCTCGTGCGCCATCCAGCTGTTCTTTATCTCCTCCAGAGTATAATTCCGGCTGGTCTTCTCGTCTATCGAGAACTCGTCGTAAGATTCCGGCTCGTAGGCATCTATCTTGTTGAAAACCATATATACCGGCTTGTCTGCCGCCCCTATGTCGCGCAGCGTCTTGGAAACAACGGCAATCTGGTCTTCAAAATTAGGATGCGAGATATCAACCACGTGCATCAATATGTCGGCCTCGCGCACTTCGTCCAGCGTGCTCTTGAATGCCTCGATTAGTTGTGTGGGGAGTTTGCGGATAAACCCTACGGTGTCGCTCAGCAGGAACGGGACGTTTTCCAGCACTACCTTGCGAACTGTCGTGTCCAGAGTGGCGAACAGTTTATTCTCTGCAAACACGTCGCTCTTTGCAAGCAGGTTCATCAGCGTGCTCTTGCCGACGTTTGTATAACCTACCAGAGATATCCGTACCAGCTGCCCGCGGTTGCCCCTCTGCGACGCCATCTGCCGGTCTATCTTCTTGAGCTGGTCTTTCAGACGGGATATGCGGTCCAGCACAATGCGCCGGTCGGTTTCAAGCTGGCTCTCACCCGGACCGCGCATATTTATACCGCCCCTCTGCCTCTCCAGATGGGTCCACATACCGGTCAGTCGCGGCAGAAGATACTGGTACTGTGCCAGTTCCACCTGAGTCTTGGCGTAGGCGGTGCGGGCCCTCTGCGCAAAAATGTCCAGAATCAGGCCGGTGCGGTCTATCACACTGCAGCCAGTCTCTTTCTCTATGTTGCGCATCTGGGTAGGGCTCAGCTCATCGTCGAAAATAATGTAATCGATGCAGTTTTCCTGTACATACTCCTTCACCTCGGCCAGTTTTCCGCTCCCAAAGTAGGTCCCGGAATATGGGTGGTCCAACCGCTGTGTAAAGAGCTTTTTCACCTCAATGTCGGCAGTAGTGGCAAGGAATACCAGTTCGTCCAGATACTCTTCGCTCACCCGGATCTGATCCTTGTCGCGTATGACGGAGGCGGCAACAGCCGTCTCGACAGTTTTTTCCATATGGTTTCAAGAAAAAAGGTGGCAGGTTTTGCCGGCCACCTTTTATAAAAATATTGACAAATGCTATTTCAACTGGAAAATCACGGGGAAGGTGTAGGTAACCTTTACCGGCCGGTCACGCTGTTTTCCGGGAGTCCATTTAGGCGAACTCGAAACGACCCTCACAGCCTCTTTGTCGAGGGAAGGATCCACGCCGCGGAGAACTTTCACTCCGCTGACCTTACCGTCGGTACCGACGGTGAACTGGAGGGTGACACGACCCTGAATACCGTTCTCTTTGGCGATGTCAGGATATGCCAGATGCTGGTTTACCCATTTGGAGAATGCGTTTGCATCTCCGCCCTGGAACATAGGCTTCTGCTCTACCAGTGCGAACGGGATAGCCTCATCTTCAACCGACTCTTCACCAACCTCATATCCATAGTCGTTCATATCGACGCCGAGATCTTCACTATCCTCAAAAGAGAACATCTCTTCGTCAACCTTGATATCATCGTCCACGATATCGATGGCGTCGGAAAGGATGGGGATTGTAGGCATCTTGGGGCGTACAATGTTCTCCTCCTCGGTGATGGGGATAATCTCCTCCTCTGCGGCAATTACGTCATTGGCAGCAAGTTCTGCTTTCTTGACATTGCCGGTTTTCCACTCAAAAGCGAGCAGAATAATTGCAAGGGCGGCGATAAGACCGATTTCCAAAAACATTGCTGAGCTTTTGGAGAGGTCGGCTTTCGGTGATTTTTTGAGTTCCATAGCGCGTATTATTCTTTGATTGTCAAAATTATCAAGAATAATTAATTTGTCAAAAAATATTTATGATTATTTTACAAGACCCATCTCTTTGAGGACGCCGTTGGTCTTGTTTACAGCCTCCGCGCTCTTGTCAAAAGCTGCTTTCTCTTCTGCATTGAGTTTGAGTTCGATGACCTTCTCAACACCATTACGGCCGATTACTGCGGGCACGCCGATGCAGATGTCGCTCTTGCCATATTCGCCGTCCAGGGCTACGCAGCAGGGGAATACCTTCTTCTGGTCCAGAACCATAGCCTTGACCATAGTTGCTGCAGCTGCGCCGGGAGCGTACCAGGCACTGGTGCCCAGGAGTTTGGTGAGGGTTGCGCCACCCACCATAGTGTCAGCCACAATCTGGTCTGCAACTTCTTTGGAAACCAGCTCCTTGACCTTGAGACCCTTGTATGTTGCGCGGTCAATCAGGGGAATCATGGTGGTGTCGCCGTGACCGCCGATTACCATACCGCCGACGTCACTTGCAGCTGCGCCGAGAGCTTGGCTGATGTAGTATGTGAAACGGCTGCTGTCCAGCTGGCCGCCCATACCGATGACGCGGTTCTTGGGAAGACCGGAGGTCTTGTAAGTCAGGTAGGTCATAGTGTCCATAGGGTTGGCGATCATCAGGAAAATAGCGTTGGGAGAGAACTCCAGGGCGCTCTTTACAACGGAATTGACGATGCCTGCGTTAACGCCGATAAGCTCTTCGCGGGTCATACCGGGTTTGCGGGGAATACCGGAGGTAACAACAATCACATCGCTGCCTGCAGTTGCTGCATAGTCGTTGGTGACGCCTTTGATGCGGGTGTCAAAACCGTAGAGCTTTGCGGTCTGCATCATATCCATAGCCTTGCCTTCGGAAAGTCCTTCTTTGATGTCAATCAGGACGAGATCGGACACACAACCGGTGTGTGCGACTGCGTTGGCAACTGTTGCACCTACGTTGCCGGCGCCGATAACTGTTACTTTTGCCATTTCAATAAGTTTTAAGTTGTGTATTTATTTGATAATTTTGCCGTGTATTATTTATCCCGCAAATTTAACAAATGATTTCGTTTTTTAAAGAAAACACCACTTTTGATATCAAACAGAAAAACAAAATCAAATCGTGGTTAAAAAATGTCGCTTCCGGCTATGGTTTTTCTGCGGGAGAACTGAACTATGTCTTCTGCGACGATGAGTATCTGCTCCAGATGAACAGGCAGTATCTCGGCCACGACTACTACACCGACATTATCACCTTTGATTCGCGCGAAGACGCCCTTTCCAAGCGTCTTGACGGCGATATTTTTATCAGCGTCGATACTGTACGCGCCAACGGAGAAGAGTATGGAGAGGGGTTCGAACGCGAAATGATGCGGGTAATCGCCCACGGGCTGCTGCACCTGATCGGGTTTGACGACCATACCGCGGCGCAGCAGAAAAAGATGCGGGAGGCAGAGAATACCGCTTTGGCACAATGGGATACGATTATGATGTCATAGTTGTCGGGGCAGGACACGCCGGATGCGAAGCGGCCTGCGCCGCCGCCAATATGGGGGTGCGCACGCTGCTGGTTACGATGGATATGCGCGGCATCGCCCAGATGTCTTGCAACCCTGCCGTGGGCGGCATAGCCAAGGGCCAGATAGTGCGCGAAATAGACGCCCTGGGCGGATATACCGGCATCGTGACAGACCGCAGCACCCTGCAGTTCAGAATGCTCAACAAGAGCAAGGGTCCCGCTATGTGGAGCCCCCGCGCGCAGTGCGACAAGACGCAGTTCACACTGAACTGGCGGCGCGTGCTGGAGAGCACCCCCAACCTGGATATGTGGCAGGATACGGTGGCATCCCTCACCATAGAAGGCGGGCGTGTAAGCGCCGTCACCACCCTGATGGGCACAACATTTACCGCAAAGGCCGTGATAATCACCGCCGGGACATTCCTGGGCGGCAAGCTGTTTATCGGCACGGAGAGTGCAGAGGGGGGGCGTATCGGAGAGCTCGCCAGCTATCATATAGCAGACCAGCTGCGCGACGCCGGGATTTCTGTCGGCCGCATGAAGACCGGCACCCCGCCCCGCATAGATACCCGCTCCATAGACCTTTCAAAGCTTGATGTGCAGGAGGGCGACGCCTCCCCGGCCCGGTTCTCCTTTGGCCGGGAGCCATCTGCAATACAGGCCGGGCGGCCACAGAAGGTGTGCTACATAGTTCACACCAACGAGAGGGTGCACGATATCCTCCGCAGCGGATTCGAGTATTCGCCGCTTTTCACCGGCAAGATTACCGGTATCGGGCCGCGCTACTGCCCTTCTATAGAGGACAAGTTGCGCACGTTTGCCGGCAAGACCTCGCATCAGCTGTTCCTGGAGCCAGAAGGGTGGGATACCTGCGAATATTATCTGCAGGGGTTCTCCTCCTCCTTGCCTACTGACATACAGATCAGGGCATTGCGGGAAATTAAAGGGTTTGAAGATATCCGGATATTCCGTCCAGCCTACGCCGTGGAATACGACTATTTTGACCCGTCGCAGCTGAAGGCCTCCCTTGAGAGCCGGTTTGTGGAGGGGCTGTTCCTGGCCGGACAGGTGAACGGAACCACCGGATATGAAGAAGCTGCCGCACAGGGAATCATGGCGGGCATAAACGCCGTGCTGAAACTCCGCGGAGCAGAGCCGTTCATACTGATGCGGGACGAAGCGTATATCGGCGTGCTGATAGATGACCTGATTACCAAAGGTGTGGACGAGCCGTACAGGATGTTCACCTCGCGCGCCGAATACCGCATACTGCTCAGGCAGGACAATGCCGACAGGCGCCTGACGGCCAAAGGGTACGAACTCGGGCTGATTCCGCGCGAACGGTTCGACGATATGGTTGCAAAGTACGAGGCTGTGGACAGCTACCGGGAGGAACTTTCAGAGGTATCACTTGCGCCGGCCCGGGCCAACAGCTATCTGGAGAGTGTCGGCAGCGCTCCGATTGAGAACCGCAAGCGTATCGCCGACCTTCTCTCCCGCCCGGGTGTCTCCCTGGAGGGGTTGCTGAAAGCCGCTCCCGATGGCGCCGTGACGCAGATAGACAATGCAGAGGTTATGGAAGCGGTTGAAATAGCCGTGAAATATCAGGGTTATATTGACCGTGAGCGCCGCCTTGCCGACAAGATAATGCGGCTGGAAAATATCCGGATACCGGAAGATTTCGATTTCAGCAAGGTAAGCTCGCTCAGCATAGAGTGCCGCATCAAGCTGGAGCGCTACAGGCCCCGCACCATCGCGCGGGCCTCCCGCATCAGCGGGGTTTCCCCAGCCGACATCTCAGTCCTGCTGGTCTACTTCGGCAGATAACCGTGGCACCCAACCCTCTGTAACCCAACCTTTTAACAAATGTCCCTTGCGTAAAAATGCGCAAGGGACATTGTGTAATGTGCTGATAGCGAGCGACAAAGGTGCCACGGGAACTACTCGTAGGCCTTCTCCATCTGCTCTGCGTACTTTTTGGTGATGTTGGCGCGTTTCAGCTTCAAGGTCTGTGAGAGCATACCATTGTCTATTGTCCAGGCATCATCCACGAACTGTTCGCGGCGGATCTGCTCGTGTGTGGCAAGACATTCGTTGACTTTGGTAACCTCCTTGTGAAGTTTGTTAAGAATCTTCTTGTTGGCCAGCATCTCCTCGTGAGAGGTGGCTTTGATATGCGACTCCTTGCAATATAGCTTGAGCTCGTTGAAGTCGGGGATGATGATGGCGGAGGGGTACTTATGGTTTTCACCGAAAACCAGGCACTGTTCAATGAACTCACTCTCCTTGAGTTTGGTCTCAATGGCCTGGGGAGCTATGTACTTGCCGTTGTTGAGCTTGAACATCTCCTTCTTGCGGTCGGTAATCTTAAGGAATTGGCCATCCACAAGGCAGCCGATGTCTCCTGTATGCAAGAAGCCCTCTTCGTCGATAATCTCGCGGGTCTGCCCGGGATCCTTGTAGTAACCCATCATCACATGCGGGCCGCGGGTGAGTATCTCCCCCTCTTCGCTGAACTTGATGTCGGTGCCGTCGATGGGCTGGCCCACGGTGCCTACCATCATCATTCTGTCGGCAGGGTTGTTCACAGCTATCACAGGGGAGGTTTCGGTCATGCCGTAGCCCTCGCAAAGCTGGAAACCTGCGGCGGTGAAGCAGCGCACAATCTTTTCCTGGATGGAGCTGCCGCCGCTTACCACAATCATCCTGTGGCCGCCGAGGGCCTCGCGCCAGCGCGCGTAGATGGCTTTGTCGTAGAAGGCGTGCCGGGCCTTGTATATCGCATTGTTGTCATCGGGATCGAATTTGTTGGCAAAATCCCACGCCATGTTGTATAGCGTGCGCTTGATGCCCTTGAGCTGCCGTCCGGCCGCCTCAAACTTGGCGTACATCATCTCCAGCACGCGAGGGACCCCGCAGAAAAAGTCGGCATGGCAAGAGGCCATGTCGGACTGTATAGTGCTCAGGTTTTCAGCATAATAGATGCGGATGCCGCGCTCAAGGTTGTCATAAATCATGGTGCGCTCGTAGGCGTGGCAAAGGGGCAGGAAGCTGAGGGCAATGTGGCGATGGTCCATCACGTGGCGGATGGCGTGGGCGTGGGCGTCAAACACCAGATTGCGGTGAGAGAGCATGACCCCCTTGGGACGTCCGGTGGTACCGGAGGTGTACACTATGGAGACACATTCAGAATCCTTTATGTCGCACTTGTTCTGCTCAAGAACCGCATTCCACTTCTCTTTTTCGCTGTCGCCCAGTTCGTATAAGTTGCGCAGGCAGAAGGTGCTGTCGCTCTCGTCAAGCAGGACCGCCTTCGCCGGGTGGTCCATTTCATTCACAATCGGGGAGAGTTTATCGTAAACCTTCTGATTGTCCAGGAATATGAGTTCCGCATCTGAGTGGTTGAAAATATACAGATAATCGTCGTGGCTGAGGGTGGCATAAACCGGAACGTGTATCATGCCCGCCAGGGCAGAGCCCATATCTATAAAATTCCACTCGGGACGGTTACTGCTTATAGTGATAATTTTTGTGCCTTTCTTATATCCCATTGCCAGCAGACCTCTGGCAACCGACCAGGAGTAACGAACAAACTCCTCTGTGCTCACATAATGCCATTCACCTTTAATGCGGCGGGCAAGCACGTCGGCCCTGTAGGGAAGATCCTTTTGGATGTGTTCGATAAAATCGAATAAACGCTTGATTTCCATGGTCTAATATTGCTAACCGCGGCAAAGATACAAAAAAATAACAATTAAGCCCGATACCGTCACGGCAGCGGGCTTAACACATCACATTTAATTTTCAATGTTAAACTGATTTCTTGTACTCTTCAGCTTTTAACAAATTATCAAATTCCGACGTGTCGGAGAACTTGATCTTAATAATCCAACCCTCGTCGTAAGGGCTTGCATTGACCAGTTCCGGCGCACTCTCAAGGGCTTCGTTGAACTCTACGACCTCACCGCTTACGGGCATATAGGCTTCAGCCACCGTCTTGACCGCCTCGATATCGCCAAACTTCTCCCCGGCATCCAATATCTCACCCACAGAAGGAATATCCAGATAAACAATGTCCCCCAATTCTCCCTGCGCGTAATCTGTGATACCCACAACAGCCACATCACCCTCTATCCTGGCCCACTCGTGGTCTTTTGTGTAAAATAAGTCGTCGGGTACTAACATATTAGTCCAATGTTGGTCACAAATGTAGTTATTCTGTTACGACTTTACAAGATTTTGAGGGATTTTTTTATCAAATCCTCCAGGCTGCTGCCGGGTGCATCTTTGAGAACCATATCGAGGGCCTTTTCTACATTCGGTTTTGAGAAACCCAGCAGGATGAGCGCGTTGAAGGCTTCGTCGCGGGTCGCGCTGCTGACGCCGAACGCTGCCGCTGGCCGCCCCTCCCCCTTGACCACCTTATCTTTGAGCTCCAGTATGATGCGCTCTGCCGTTTTGGTGCCAATACCCTTGATAGCCTTGATTTTGGCCACGTTCCCCCCGATTATGGCATCCCGGAGCCCGTCGCTGCTCATGGAGCTGAGCATCATCCTGGCTGTGCCGGGACCGACGCCGCTCACCGATATGAGCAGTGTGAACAGCGCCCGCTCGTCCCTGTCGGCAAAGCCGTAGAGCGCTTCGTCGTCTTCACGAAGCAGGTGATACAGAAACAGTTTCACATTTCCGCCGGTGGAGTGCTCTATCTCAGAGAAAGTCCCCAGCGAGATCAGGATCTTGAAACCGATACCGCCGGCCTCCACTATTGCCTCGGCAGGATTCAGCTCAGTGAGCTTACCGTAGATATATTCGTACATATAATTGACAAAAATGATTACTTTTGCAGTTTGTAAAGTTACGAAAATTAGTTGGATAAATGTATTCGCCGTCGCAAATAAGGGATAATTTCGACTTTGCTTCGCGCACTGTTGCTGGCCGGCCGCTGGTCTATTTTGACAACGCTGCCACCAGCCAGCGTCCCCGCTGTGTCCTGGATTTGCAGGATGAGCTTTGCCGGCGGCATAATGCAAATATCCACCGTGCGGTGCACACGCTAAGTTACGAGGCTACTGATTATTACGAGAAAGGGCGCGTTGCGGCGCAAATATTCTTGAATGCGGCCTCTCCGGATGAAATAGTACTGACCTCGGGTGCAACCGCCGCCATCAACCTGGTGGCGCAGTGTATGGTCCGCGGCGGTTTTATCGGCCGGGGCGACGGGATCCTCATAACAGAGGCGGAACATCACTCCAACCTGGTGCCGTGGCAGATGGTCTGCGGGCAGGTCGGAGCACATCTTGAGGTGGTTCCGGTGAGGGCCGGCAAAGGGACCGCCAATGATGGCGCCATTGACATGGATGCATACCGAGCAGCTTTGCGCCGCGGCGTGAAGATGGTTGCGATAACCCACGTCTCCAACATCCTCGGGGTGGTGAATCCGGTCCGCGAAATGGTCCGGGAGGCGCACGCCCTGGGCATTCCGGTACTGATAGACGGGGCGCAGGGCATCGTACACAGGAGCGTGGACGTACAGGCCCTGGATTGCGACTTTTATGCCTTTTCCGGGCACAAGATATATGCCCCCACCGGCATCGGCGTCCTTTACGGAAAGAGGGCGTGGCTGGAAAAGCTCCCGCCGTTCATGGGGGGAGGCGACATGGTGGAGAAGGTGACTTTTGAAAAGACGACCTATGCCGATATCCCGCTGAAATTTGAGGCCGGTACCTCCAACTTCGTGGGCGGGGCGTGCCTGGCGCCGGCGCTGGAATTTGCCGCGTCACTTGCTTCGGACGGGCAGGTACGCCTGCACGAGAAAGCCATTATGGAGGCCATGGACAAGGCACTGGCCTCTGTTGACGGGTTGTTCCTGGCTGCCGGTGAGGCCGCCGACCGCATTCCGCTTTATTCCTTCACCATAGAGGGGGTACATCCGCTGGATGCCGCCACCCTTATGGACAAGATGGGGGTTGCGCTGCGCAGCGGACACATGTGCGCAGAGCCTATAGTAGACCGCATAGCGGGCGGCAGTATGCTGCGCGCCTCGCTGATGCCATACAATACGGCAGAGGAGGTCGAAATATTTGGCGCTGCGCTGCAAAAGGTTGTTAAAATGTTGAGGTAATGAAGAGTATAAACGATATACAGCGGGAGATAATTGATGAATTCGCCATGTACGACGAGTGGTTGGACAAGTACGAGTACCTGATAGATATCGGGCGCAACCTGCCGCTGATTGATGAGAGCGATAAAACCGACGCCAACCTTATCGAAGGTTGCCAGTCGCGGGTCTGGCTCACCTGCACCAGGGATGAAAACGGCTGCCTGCACTTTGCCGCAGACAGTGACGCCATCATCACAAAGGGCCTCATTTCGCTGCTTATCAGGGTGTTTGACGGTCGCTCCAGCGAAGAGATACTGGGCACCGATTTGTTTTTCATAGATTTCATCGGCCTTAAAGAGAACCTGTCGCCCACCCGCGCAGGCGGTCTGGCGGCCATGATAAAGCGCATCCGCGAATATGCGGCGGAATTCAAGGAGGACTGAAGTATGGGCAAGAGTGCGCTTGAAGCAAACATAGTGATGGCCCTCAGGCAGGTTTACGACCCGGAGATTCCGGTGAACGTATATGACCTGGGGCTCATTTACGAGATTAATGTTGACGAAGGGCATCAGGTAAACATAAAGATGACCCTTACCGCCCCCAACTGCCCCATCGCGGACGTTGTGGTGGAGAGTGTGGCCGAGGCGGTGCGGGACGTGCCGGGCGTGGTGGATGTGGCCATCGAGCTGGTATTTGAGCCGGAGTGGAACAAGGACATGATGAGTGAAGAGGCCCGCATAGAACTGGGATTGGAATGATAGTGCTGCTGCTGGGTTCTAATCTGGGCGACCGTGAGGCATATTTGAATGCCGCCTGCGGTATGCTTGAAGATGCGCTCGGGGTCTCCCTGCGGCGGACACAGGTGAAGGAGACAGAGGCGATGGGGTTCGGCGGCCCGGCGTTTTTGAACATGGCGGCGGCCTTTGAGGCGCCGGAAGCTCTGACGCCTTTGCGGCTGCTGGAGGTCTGCCAGTCGGTTGAGGTGATGCTGGGGCGGCCGCGCCACGAGGCGGCCTTTGATGCCGACGGGCGGCGGCTTTACAGCTCCCGTACCGTCGACATAGATATTTTGAAATACGACGATGTGGAGTGCGATACAGACAGGCTGAAGCTGCCCCATCCGCAGATATACACCCGCCCGTTTGCCGCGGAGCTGCTCTCAGAGCTGAGCCTGCCAGGGGAGATACAGGATAAAGCAAGACATACGGATAGTAAGTAATAATTATAACTCGATACAATAATGACACAAGAAGAGGTTTTCCGCAATTTGACCGCGCATTGCAAAGAGTATGGTTTCATATTCCAGTCAAGCGAAATTTACGACGGCCTGGCAGCCGTTTACGACTACGGCCAGCTGGGCGTTGAGCTCAAGAACAATATCAAGACCTACTGGTGGGATGCCATGGTCCGCCTGCACGACAATATCGTGGGCATCGACAGCGCCATCTTCATGCACCCCAAGATCTGGGAAGCCAGCGGCCACGTGGCAGCGTTCAACGACCCCCTTATAGACAACAAGGACTCCAAGAAGCGCTATCGCGCCGATGTGCTCATAGAGGATTATCTGGCCAAGCTTGAGGAGAAGATGAACAAGGAGGTGGAGAAAGGCCGCCGCAAATTCGGCGAGAGCTTTGATGAGGCACAGTTCCGCGCCACCAACCCCAACGTGCTGCGCTCCAAGGCCAAATGGGACGAGGTCCACACCCGCATGGTGAAGGCGCTGGACGCCAACGACCTTAACGAGATGCGCCAGATTATCATAGACTGCGACATCGTGTGCCCGATTTCCGGTACCAAGAACTGGACAGAGGTCCGCAAGTTCAACCTGATGTTCTCCACCCAGCTGGGTAATGTGGATGGCGGCGTGGGTACAATATACCTCCGTCCCGAGACCGCGCAGGGCATCTTTGTCAATTTTCTCAACGTGCAGAAGACCGGCCGTATGAAGGTGCCTTTCGGCATTGCTCAGATTGGCAAGGCTTTCCGCAACGAGATTGTGGCCCGTCAGTTCATTTTCCGTATGCGTGAGTTCGAGCAGATGGAGATGCAGTTCTTCGTGAAGCCCGGCACCGAGATGGAGTGGTTTGCAAAGTGGAAAGAGACCCGTCTGGCATGGCACAAGGCGATGGGCCTGGGCGACAACAAGTACCGCTTCCACGACCACGACAAGCTTGCTCACTATGCAAATGCCGCTACCGACATCGAGTTCGAGTTCCCGTTCGGATTCAAGGAGCTGGAGGGTATCCACA
>JAFSUF010000018.1 GCA_017445425.1 Bacteroidales bacterium
CTGGAAGAGATGCGCCAGATCATCATAGATTGCGACATCGTATGCCCCATTTCCGGCACCAAGAACTGGACCGAGGTGCGCAAGGTCAACCTGATGTTTTCTACCCAGCTGGGTAATGTGGACGGAGGCTTGTGCACCATATAACTGCGTCCCGAGACCGCCCAGGGTATCTTCGTGAACTTCCTGAATGTTCAGAAGACCGGCCGTATGAAGATTCCTTTCGGCATCGCACAGATAGGCAAGGCGTTCCGCAACGAGATTGTGGCCCGTCAGTTCATTTTCCGTATGCGCGAGTTCGAGCAGATGGAGATGCAGTTCTTCGTGAAGCCCGGCACCGAGATGGAATGGTTCGCAAAGTGGAAACAAACCCGTCTGGCCTGGCACAAGGCCATGGGCCTGGGCGACGACAAATACCGCTTCCACGACCACGACAAGCTGGCGCACTACGCCAACGCCGCCACCGACATTGAGTTTGCCTTCCCGTTCGGCTTCAAGGAGCTGGAGGGTATCCACTCCCGCACCGACTTTGACCTGGGCAACCACCAGCGCATGAGCGGCCGCAAGATGCAGTACTTCGACCCCGAGACCAACGAGAGTTATGTTCCTTACGTGATAGAGACCTCTATCGGCCTGGACCGCACCGTTCTGGCCGTTCTCTCCAGTGCATATCACGAAGAGGAGCTTGAGGGTGGCGAGAAGCGCGTGGTTCTCTCCCTGCCTCCGGCGCTGGCTCCCGTCAAAGCGGCTATCCTGCCGCTGGTCAAGAAGGATGGTCTGCCCGAGAAGGCCCGCGAGATCCTGCACAGTCTGCGCGTGGACTACAATTGCCAGTACGACGAGAAGGACTCCATCGGCCGCCGCTACCGCCGTCAGGATGCCATCGGCACCCCGATCTGCGTAACAGTGGACCACGACACCCTCACCGACAACACCGTCACCGTCCGCTACCGTGACACCATGACCCAGGACCGCGTTCCCGTAGAGAACCTCCACAAAATCATCGCCGACCAGGTAAACATCAACAACCTGTTGCGCAAAAACATCGAGTAAGCTCCCGGCAGTGCCGCCTGTGGCACCTTTGCCGTTGGGTATCAACACATTACACAAAGTCCCTTGCGTAAAAATGCGCAAGGGACTTTTGTTAAAAGGCTGTGGGTCAGGGTTTAGCCTGCCACGGGGGGCGGCTATTTCTTGGCGATGTTGGTACGCATGTCGGTGTCGGCCTGGATGTTCTGGAACTTGTAATAGTCCATTATGCCCAGGTTGCCTTTACGGAAAGCCTCGGCCATTGCCAGGGGCACCTCTGCCTCGGCTTCGATAACCTTGGCGCGGGCCTCCTGTGCCTTGGCCTTCATCTCCTGCTCCTGGGCGACGGCCATTGCGCGGCGCTCCTCTGCGCGGGCCTGTGCGATGTTCTTGTCGGCATTGGCCTGGTCCATCTGCAGCACGGCACCGATGTTCTTTCCGACATCCACGTCGGCGATATCGATGGAGAGGATTTCGAAAGCGGTACCTGCGTCGAGACCCTTGCTGAGCACAACCTTGGAGATGCTGTCGGGATTCTCAAGAACCTCCTTGTGGGAAGCGGCGCTGCCGATGCTGGAGACGATGCCCTCGCCCACGCGGGCGAGCACGGTCTCTTCACCTGCACCGCCGACCAGTTGGTGGATGTTGGTACGCACGGTAACGCGGGCGGTGGCAATCAGCTGGATGCCATCCTTGGCCACGGCAGACACGGGAGGAGTGGTGATGACCTTGGGGTTGACCGACATCTGAACAGCCTCAAACACGTCGCGGCCCGCCAGGTCGATGGCTGCGGCCTTCTTGAAATCGAGGGCGATGTTGGCCTTGTCGGCAGAAATAAGGGCGTTAACCACCTTGAGCACATGTCCCTTTGCCAGATAGTGGGCCTCGAGTTCGTTTGCGTTGAGTTTAAGACCAGCCTTGGTGCCGGCAATCATAGCCTGTACGATGGTTCCCGGAGGGACCTTGCGCCAGCGCATAAGTATAAGTTGGAGGAGAGATACCCGTGCGCCGGAAATCAGCGCCTGGAACCACAGGGTTACCGGGAAAAGCCAGAGTAAAAGCAGCAGGAGGACGAATCCCACCGCAATCCAAATGATAGTAGACATTATTTAACTTTTTTAACGAATATTTTTTCTGCTTCCATACTGTCGACAACCACCCTGGTACCGGCATTTACGAGGCCATCTACAGATGCGGCCTCTACCTTTGTACCGTTTTCCAGACGGATCATGCCGATGGGTGCCAGACGGGACACGGCCACAGCCTCGTCGCCGACTTCAATCCCCTTCTGTACCGGCTTCACATCCACCGCCTCATCTATGCTGGTCTCAAGGGTGACTTTTTTCCAAGTTGAGGAGCGTAGTACCAGCACCACCAGCGCCACTGCCAGGATTATGCATATTGCGGTTACGATGATTCCGGCTGTGGTTCCGATTCTGGTGAAGGCCAGATAGCAGGCCGCCCCCATAGAAACTATGCCCAGGATGCCGGTCACGGCAAATCCGGGGATGAGGAGGGTTTCCACCAGTAGGAGAATCAGCCCCACGAGGATTAAAATTACAATAGGTCCCATATCTTGTAGATTTACATTTTTTCAACTTCAACCCCCTCGGCACCGGCGGCTATTGCGGCATCGCGCAGTTTGTTTGCGGCAGAACGGTCCAGCGGGGCTATGAAATATATGGTGCGTCCGTCATCGGTGCCACGGGCGATATCAGCAGAGCTGTTGCTGCGCAGCACCGATAAGATATCGGCAGGTATGCCGTCGGGATAATTGCGGAACACGACCCGGTATTTCTGATTTTCCTTGCGCTTTTCTTCCAGGGAACGGGCGTTCTTCAGATTGATGTTCCTGCCGTTGTCAAAGGCCATCACCACCGCAGAAGAGAAGCCTTTCTTCTTTACAGTTGACAGGTGCTTGTTAGCTTCTGCATAAGTGTCAAACAGTCCCACCCGGTAAACGTA
Organism: Bacteroidales bacterium; assembly: GCA_017445425.1. Lineage (GTDB taxonomy): Bacteria > Bacteroidota > Bacteroidia > Bacteroidales > UBA932 > Equibacterium. The sequence goes on from JAFSUF010000018.1 coordinate 2,992, forward strand.
TTTGCTGCCGGAGCGGAATTCAAATGCAGGACTGAGCCCCTTGAGGCGCCTCGCGTCAAGCTTGTTTGCATTGGCGGCCACCTGAATCTGGTAGACCAATCCTTCAGGCAAGATAAAATCGGTAATCAGGTTTGTCTCGTCCAGCACTTTGAAAACAAGGTCCTGCTTGATCTCCGGCTTGGCAAAGTCAAGGTCGGGCATCTGCCCGATAGTGTGCTGTACGAATGTATATTGCGGCTTGGCTGCAGAGTTTGAGGTGGAGCTTTTCATGGAGGCCTCCATATCGGACTGGTTATACTCTGCGGGGTTGATCTCTTCTCCGCGAACCAGGAACTCCATCTCCACAGCCTGCACCTCTGCAGAGATGTCGCCGAGGGTGTTCTGGAGACTCAGTATCTCCCGCTCTGCCCTGCTGATTATGCCGGAGATGGCGTTGCGGTCAGATTCATCGCTCTGGGCGTAGAGGGCGCGGCTGGAGGTTATCTCGTCCTGCAGCGTGCGGATGGAGTCCTTCACCGCTCCGTAGCGCCCTACCAGTGCAAAGTACTGCGCAAACTTGTCGTCGCTGTACATGGTGTGCGAGAACTCTTTCTCGTCAATCTCAAGGTCTATGCTGGGGCGCGGCCTCAGGGCGGCGAGCATCCGGGCTTGCTCCACAGATTCCACGGCGGTCTTCACCGGGTTGGGGTCATAGCGGAGCAGATATATCACCAGGCTGTCTGCGTCGCAGTCGCGGTTGCTTGCAAACAGGGAGAAGTTGCCGTCGGGGGTGTTGCAGAACAGAAGGTCATCGTATGGTGAAGAATAGGGGAAGCCGAGGTTCTCCGCCACCCCCCACTCTTGCCGGCTCTCGTCCCATTCGCTTACAAAAATGTCGTAACCTCCCATACCGTATAACCCTTTGGATGAGAAATATACCTTTTTGCCGTCTTCACTGAGTACGGGCAGGATTTCATCTTCAACGGAGTTAACCCCTTCACCCATGTTCTCCAACGGGCTCCAGCGGCCGTCATCCATCTTGCTGGAGATGTTGAGGTCGCAGGTGCCGAATTCGCCGCGGGTGGGGATGATGACCTTGTCCATATCATCAGTAAAGAGGAAAGGCGAACCGTCGGCCCCCTTCTTCCAGGCCTTGTCGGGGAAATGGCTGTAATATAGGAAGAAACGGTTGCGCGGTACGGTGATGGAAGATATCACATAAGGGCGCGAGGCATAGCCCAGCATATTAAGGCCGTTCTCACACCAGGTAATCTTTTCAAGCAGCGCGACCCGCTCGGTAGAGTCCTGGGTCCGCTCCAGCGCGCGTGTATAGTCGGTTTTGGCATCTTCAAAATTGTAACTGCCAAGAGCCTTGTCGCCGCTGGTGATATACGACCGTGCGCTCTGCGCCGCAACGGGCATCGCAATCACCATCAAGATTGCTATCAGACATATAGACAAAATGCGTTTCATATCTGGTACCGTTCGGATGTACAAAAACAAAAATACGAAATACTTCAAATATTAAGAAAAAATACTAATTTTGCAGACTATTTTGCGAAAATAATCAAAAAATAAAATAAGCAATAATTATGCAAAGTAAAGGCGCCATTCGTTTAGTGGCAATTCTCATCGCCCTGGCCTGCGCATTCCAGCTCTCTTTCACGCTGGTTACGGTACTCCAGGAGCGCAAGGCTGCAAAGTATGCAGAGAAGGTCGTAGAGGCAGAGCAACTCAAGCCCGCATTCGAACTTGTATCGGACCTTGACAAGGCTTTCTATCTCGATTCCATCAGCACAGCGGCAAGCAACAAGTACATCGACTCCATATCCACCGAGAAAGTTTATCTCGGCTACACATACAAGGATGTCAAGGAGAAAGAGATCAACCTGGGTCTGGACCTCAAGGGCGGTATGAACGTAATGTTGCAGCTGGACCTGGGCGAGCTGGTGCGCAACTGCGCCCGCGAAAAGACCACCGATGAATTCAACAAGGCCCTCTCTCTGGCACGCCAGCGCGCAGAGGAGACCCACACCGATTTCATCACCCTTTTCGCAGAAGCCTGGAAAGAGGTTGCAGGTGAACAGAGGCTCTCTTTTGACATCGACCTCGACAAGTTCAGCAGCGACGTTGCAAACAAGTCCAAGATTACCAACGACGAGATTATCGAGCTCCTCCGCAAAGAGGCAGAGAGCGCAATCAATAACTCCTATACAGTTGTAGAGCGCCGTGTCAACCAATTTGGTGTGGCACAGCCCAACATCCAGAAAATCGCCCGCACCGGACGCATCCTCGTGGAGCTCCCGGGTGTGAAGGAGCCTGAGCGTGTGCGCAAGCTCCTCCAGGGTACCGCATCCCTTGAGTTCTGGCAGACCTACACTGCAAACGAAATCATGCCCTTCCTGCAGGAGCTGAACCGCAACGAGGCAGCCAAGCTTGCGGCAGTTGAGGCTTCCGTAGAGGAGAACGCCGCAGAGAGTGAGGCAATTGAGGCAACAGAAGCCACCCCCGAGGTGGACAGCCTGCTGAACAATCTCACCGCTACTGCAGAGCAAAACGAGAGCGACCAGATGGAGGCCTATCGCAAGGCCAACCCTCTGTTTGGCCGCCTGCAGCAGACCGGCAGCAACAACGCCTGCCTCGGTTTCGTACACTATCGCGATACCGCCGAGGTTATGCGTATGCTGCGCGAAAGCAGCGTAGAGTTCCCCAACGACTTTGTTCCGGCACTTACCTTCAAGCCCAGTTCGTTTGACAAGAGCGGTCAGTATTTTGAGTTGGTTGCCCTCAAGAGCGCAGCCGGCAAGGGTGCCGTCCTTGATGGCGGCGTGATCACATCCGCCCGCGTGAACTACAGCCAGATTTCCGGTGCAGCCGAGGTAAGCATGACAATGAATTCTACCGGCAGCGCTCGCTGGGAGGTCATCACAGAGCAGAACATCGGGAAGCAGATCGCCATCGTGATGGACGGTCTGGTTTACTCATATCCTAACGTACAGAACAAGATCAGCGGCGGTAGCAGCCAGATTACCGGTAACTTCACCCCTGAAGAGGCAGAAGACCTCGCAACCGTTCTCAAGAGCGGTAAGCTCAGCACCCCCGCCCGCATCGTTCAGGAGCAGGTTGTCGGCCCGTCCATGGGTAGCGCCTCCATCCGCAGCGGTATGATATCGTTTGCACTGGCCTTCCTGCTTGTGCTTATCTACATGGTAATATTCTACCGCCGTGCAGGTTTTGCAGCGGACTTCGCACTTTTGTGCAACGTGCTGTTCCTCTTCGGTGCCCTTGTATCGTTCGGTGCAGTGCTCACCCTCCCCGGTATCGCAGGTCTCGTGCTCACCATGGGTATGGCCGTGGACGCCAACGTCATCATATACGAGCGTGTAAAAGAGGAGCTGCGCAGCGGCAAATCGCTCCGCCTGGCTATCTCCGACGGTTACAAGAACGCATACTCCGCTATCATCGACGGTCAGTTGACCACCCTGATCACCGGTATCATTCTGTTCTTCTTCGGCAGCGGCCCCGTCAAGGGTTTTGCAGCCGTGCTGGTAATCGGTATCATTACCTCCGTGTTCACCTCCATCTTTATCCCGAGACTCATTTTTGAGGCAAGGCTTGCCCGCAACAAAGACATCAGCTTTGATTCTCCCGCAACCCGCAATTTCCTCAAGAATACCCATATCGACTTTATCAAGCTGCGCAAGACCACATACACCATCTCCGGTGTCCTCTGCGTCATTGCCCTGGTAAGTATTTTCACCAAAGGCTTCAGCTACGGTGTAGATTTCAGCGGCGGTCGTACCTATGTTGTCCGCTTTGACCAGCCGGTTACCGCAGAGCAGGTACGTGCAGCTACTTTCCAGGAATTTGGCGAGGCTCCCGAGGTTAAGCAGTTCGGCGGTGCATCCCAGATGCGTATCACCACCAAATATAAAGTAAACGACCACAGCCAGGAGACCGACAAAGAGATTGAAGGCAAGATTTACAACGCCCTGAAGGGCTTCTTTGCAAACCAGATGACCCAGGAGGAGTTCACCTCTACCCTGAACAACCCTAACGGTATCATCTCCTCCGACCGCGTGGATGCTTCCATCGCGAGTGAGATGCAGCGTGATGCCGTTATCGCAGTCATCCTTGCGCTGATAGCCATCTTCGCTTACATCGCCCTGAGGTTCACCAACTGGACATGGGGTGTCGGCGGCGTGACATCGCTGGTACACAACGCCCTTATCATGATCGGCTTCTTCTCGCTGTTCAGCGGAATCCTGCCGTTCACCCTCGACGTTGACCAGACCTTCATCGCGGCTATTCTGACCATCATCGGTTACTCCATCAACGATAACGTGGTGATCTTTGACCGTATCCGCGAATACAAGACGCTCTATCCCAAGCGCGCCCTCAAGGAGAACATCAACGACGCGGTCAACGCAACCTTGAGCCGTACTTTGAACACCTCCATCACCACATTGCTCGTGCTGGTGGCAATCGCCATCTTTGGCGGCGAGTCCATCCGCGGTTTCGCAGTTGCCCTGACCCTCGGTGTGATTGTTGGTACCTATGCGTCCATCTTCATCGGTACGCCTATCATGTACGACCTCAACCGCAAGCGCGAGGAGAAGGCTGCCGAGAAGGTTGTCAAGAAATAAGGGAAAAAAACCCTGACAAAAGAGGCTGGCCGCAATGGTCAGCCTTTTTTGTTACGGTACCGGGTCGTAACCGGAGCCGCCCCACGGGTGGCAGCGGAGGATACGTTTGAGGCCGAGCCAGCCGCCGCGCAGGATGCCGTACTTCTCGATGGCTTCGTAAGTATATGTGCTGCAGGTGGGCGTGAAGCGGCAATTGCGCCCCATATAGGGCGACAGGAACGCCTTGTAGAATTTGATGAGCATCAGTGCCGGCCAGGAGGTGATGCGCCGTACCGTATGGTGGAACGGTGTCATGGCCGGGGCTTTATATCTGCCGGTTTCTCCGGTTCAGCCGCCAGGCCCCTTCCCTTGGCGAGAATCTCCTTCACCGCGGCCTCGATCACATGGTAAGAGCAAACCTCCTTGCCTATATACACCAGCAGGAAATCGGCGCAGAAATCGCCCAGGACGGCCTCCTGATTGAGTCGCACCGCCTCTCGCATTCGCCGCTTGAGAAGGTTGCGTTTCACAGCCCGTTTGAACAACTTCTTGGGCACGGTAAATACATACCGGGGGTAACCAATATCGCCTGCAGGCAGGCAAAAAGCCTTGATTGGATGCCGGAATAGTACCTTGCCGTGAGAGGCGAGCGACGTGATAGCTTCCCGCTGCGCCAGGTGTTGCTTTTTTGGAAAGGCAAAAGTCATGGGCGGATTGCTTGCGGGAAAGAGTCAATGGCGCAGCCGCTAAGAAAGCTTGCTGCAATAGAGATTGAGAGCCTGAGCGATAGAGGGGGCCTCCGGTGTGGGGGCGGTGATTTCAATCTTAAGCCCGGCCGCTTCTGCCGCCTTTGCGGTATTCACGCCAAAGGTTGCCAGTACCAGGTCGTTTTGCTTGAAATCGGGGTAGTTCTCCAGCAGAGAGCGTACGTCGCACGGACTGTAGAACACCAGTGCGCTGTAGCTTGCCAGGTCAAGATGTTTGATGTCGCTCACAACAGTGTTCATAAACACTGCGCTGCCATAGTTGAAGCCCGCTTTGTCAAATTCCTTTGCCAGATCGGGACGAAGGCTGTCGGTGCAGGCTATCAGGAATTTCTCGTTCTTATGCTTGTTGCCGATGGCATCCACAATAGAGAGCGGTTTACCGTCGCCAAAGAAGATTTTGCGCTTGCGGTACACGATATACTTCTGCAGATAAAGGGCAATCTGCTGGTTCTGGCAGAAATACTTCATGTCTTCAGGAACGCTTACGCGCATCTCCTCGCAGATGTGGAAAAAGGCATCAATTACGCTGCGGGAGGTGAAAACGATGGCGGTGTGCTCCAGAATATTAACGCGCTGCGCACGGAAATCGCGGGTAGAGACCGGCTTTACCGTGAAAAACGGGCAGAACTCAAACGAGAGCATGTACTTGGTTTCGAGCTCTGCGTACGGCGAACTGTTCCTGGGTGCAGGCTGTGCAATCAGAATTTTCTTACCTCTTAAATCTATCATATCCGGATGAGTGCGCAAATTAAAAGCCCCAGGGGCAGAATTTCGAGCGTGCAAAGGTACAAAAACCAAAATAATATTGAATAATTATTTTCTCTAAAAATCCTCAGGCTGCGGGTTGCACGCAAAATGAACAGCAAGCCAAAGACCGCCGCCAGGAAAACGGTGGGGAATACCGACGATGTAATGCCCGCCAGCCTCACCACGATGAGTAGCAGCAGCGACACGGTGGTGAACACGATGAGGTGCATCCGGCCGCAGAGGGAGACAGTATGCATCATATCAGGGCAGTACTTAAGCCATCCGACCAGCAAAAAAAGCCCCAGATGTACCAGCACAAAGAGAGCCATCGCAGCCAGTATAAAGACAAAATTGAGCGGTGATACATTCAGGAAATAGAGCACCAGGGACAACGTGGGGACGCAGAGCAGGGCGGTGTTGTTGATGGCGTAAATCAGGTTTTTATTGGCCAGGGTATCCTCCAGCGCAATCCGGTTGAGCAGCGAGCGCCACGAAATCAGGATCGAGATGAACGAGTTCTCCACAAAAACCATGAAATATAGCAGGCAGAGCAGCAGTGCGTAGGTGGTCAGCGCAGGGTGGCTCTCGATGACCGCAGAGGGAAAGTTGTCCCCCACAACCGTCATCAACTCACTGGACTGCCAGCAGTCCTGCCCTATCGCCTGCAGAAAAGAGAACATATCAGTTGCCGCGTTTTGCCTTGTAGCCCAACGATAACAGGATATCCACTATCCGGTCGCGCATATCGCCCTGGATAATTATTTGCCCGTCCTTGGCACTCCCGCCCACGCCGCAGCGCGTCTTGAGGGTCTTTGCCAGGGAGGCGAGGTCATCTTCACGCCCCACGAAGCCGTTCACCACCGTAACCTGCTTCCCGCCGCGGTTGCGCCTGTCAATGGCCACCACCAGCTTCTGGCGTTCTGCCGGGAGGGTCTCCGGCTCCTGGTCAAGGTCGTCCTGTGTGACATATTTGAAGTTGGGGTCTGTAGAATACACGACGCCCAGGCGGTTTTTCCAGTCGTTGGACATAGCGGAAGCGATTTACGGCTGCAAATTTAGTTATAAAAAAACTAATTCGTACATTTGTCCTAATATAGACGGACTTTGCAAAGATTTTTATGGAGAAAAAATTATTTGAGAGAATAAAGAATATACTGGCCATAGTAATACTTGTCCTCTCTTCTTGCGTATATCTTTCCACCATAGAGCCTACCGCAAGCTTTTGGGACTGCGGCGAATTTATAGCCTCCTCATATAAACTGGAGGTGGGTCACCCCCCGGGAAACCCTATGTTCCAGCTGATTGCCCGCTTCTTCACCATGTTTACGGGGCCGGAACACGCAGCCGCGGCGGTGAACTGCTGCAGCGCCATGTGCTCTGCCTTTACCATTTTCTTCCTGTTCCTGACAATCGTCCATTTTGGCAGGAGGCTCCTGGAGCGGCGTGGCAAGGCGCTCACCAGAGGGGCGGCGATAGCCGTGCTTGGGGCGGGAGCAGCAGGGGCGCTGGCATACTGCTTCTCCGACACCTTCTGGTTCTCTGCCGTTGAGGGTGAGGTGTACGCGATGTCCAGCCTTGTGACAGCTATAGTGTTCTGGGCTATCCTGAAGTGGGAAGAGCACTACGGGGAGCCGTATAACGACCGCTGGCTGGTGTTCATTGCGCTGTTGCTGGGACTCTCCATCGGCATCCACCTGCTCAGCCTGCTCGTGATACCAGTAATAGTGTTCATATATTACTACCGCAGCCATGAGGGGGAGAAGATGACCTTCTGGAAAGGGGTGCTGATGCTGGCCGTATCGGCCCTGGTGCTGGCGCTCATACTCTTTATAATCATCCCCTGGGTGCCAAGGGTCATCGCGGGCTTTGACCGCTTCTTTGTGAACAGCCTGGGCGCACCTTTCAACCTTGGGGCATCTATCCTGGCCCTGCTGCTGTTTGCAGCCTGCTTTGCGCTGCTGCGTTATTTCCGCCGCCGCGAGAAGGCCATGGCCCACACCATGACGCTGGCCTTAACCGCCATCCTCATCGGTTATTCCGTATTTGCAGTGGTGGTTATCCGGGCCAACGCCAATCCGCCCACAAACGAATACTCCCCGGACAACCCCTACACGCTGGTGCGCTACATCAACCGCGAGCAGTACGGCAGCAAACCGGTGGTGTTTGGCGAGAGCTACAAATCTGTATATGACATCAAAGACGGTACCTACTGGACCAAACTGGATGACAGATATTACAAGACTGCAAAGCCGCTCGAGGCCGCCTACCCTATGGGGGCAAAGATGATCTTCCCCCGCATGTGGAGTACACAGTCCCGCAGCCACGAGCAGTTTTACGACGCCTACACCATGGGCGATTTCAAGACCAAGACGGTCCGTATGGCCGACGGCAGCCTCAAGAAAACCCAGATGCCAAAGATGCGCGACAACCTGCGCTATTTCTTTGACTATCAGCTGAGCTATATGTATTTCCGCTACTTCTTCTGGAACTTTGTGGGGCGTCAGAACGACCTGCAGGGCCAGGTGCCAGGCGATCTTACGTGCGGCAACTGGGAGAGCGGCATAAAGTTCCTGGACGAGGTGCGGCTGGGCGACCAGAGCCTTGCCCCCGACTACATATCTCACAACAAGGCAAAGAACCACTACTACTTCCTCCCGCTGATACTGGGCCTGATCGGGCTGTTTTTCCAGCTCAAGCACGACGGCCGCAACGGCTGGATTACCTTCCTGCTGTTTTTCCTGACGGGCATAGCCATAATCATATACCTCAACCAGACCCCTTACCAGCCGCGCGAGCGCGACTATGCATACGCAGGCTCTTTCTATGTGTTTGCAATCTGGATTGGTCTGGCAGTGTTGGCCATCAAGGAGTGGTTCGACAACCTGCTGGGCAAGGGCATCGCCCGCGAAAACGGAGAGAAAGTTGCCTCCGGCACATCCGTGGCAACAGCCTCTGTGGCAAGTGTCCTGGCAATTGCGGTGGCGCTTCTGATGGGTTGCCAGAACTGGGACGACCACGACCGCAGCGGCCGCTACACCTCGATTGAGGTGGCCTACAACTATCTCAACAGTTGCGAGGAGAACGGCATCCTGATAACTCACGGCGACAACGACACCTTCCCCTTGTGGTATGCGCAGGAGGTGGAGGGAATCCGCACCGACGTAAGGATAATGAACACCTCGCTGCTGGGGATGGACTGGTACATAGACCAGATGAAATGCCGCTGCAACAAGTCGGCTCCGCTCCCCATTTCGCTGCCTCGCAAGGATTATCTCTATGGTACCAACGATTTTATACAGGTGATTGACGCCTTTGGCCGCCCCGCAACGGTAGAGGAGGTGATGACGGTGTTCACCAACCCCAAATACCGCAGCGGCAGCAGCGGCGCCATTGCCAGCCGCACCATAGTGGTACCGGTGGACAAGGAGAAGGCGCTTGAATCCGGCATTGTGCTGGAGAAGGATGCAGACAAGATGCTGGACGCACTGGAACTGAAGATACCGGAAGAAAGCAGCGTGATTACCAAAACCGACCTGATACTGCTTGACATACTCAACAACTATAAGTGGGACCGTCCCATATACTTTGTGAGCCAGAACGGCGACTGCACCTTTGAGATTGGCAAGTACCTCCAGTTTGACGGTTATGCATACAAGATTGTCCCGTTAGAGTGCCCGCAGGGCTCCGAAGCCAAACAGATGGATCTGGACAAGATGTACAAACTGGTAATGGAGGGCTACCGCTTTGACAGCCTCAGGGACACCACCATCAATTTTGATTACTTCAACCTCTACGCCTTCAGCAGCGTGACTCCGGTGCGCGGCATCTTTAACCAGGTGGCCAACAAGTTAATCAGCGAGCAACGCTTTGAAGAGGCAGAGAAGGTGCTGGACCGCTGCTACGAGGTGACTCCCGCCAAGAACATCCCGTATGACATTGCGATAATCCGCGGGTCAAACGAATATGAGGTCCTCACCTCCATTGACCATTATCTCACCATGGGGTGCTTTGAGAAGGCCCAGGCCCTCTCCCGTGCATATATGGATGAGTCGGTCAAATCGATGTTATATTCCAGCCAGCCGTTCCACGGCGACCTGCTGGACGAGGAGACCCTCGACCGGGAGATGCAGTACGTCACCTATCTGGCCAATCTGTTCCGTGCAAGCGGTTATCAGGACGAGTACGACTGGATTAACAACCGCATCAAGTCTCTGGCCGATTGAATGTAAGGGAAAAAGTCCGCTTGCTGCCCCACTCGCCGGGCGTGTACCGCTTTCTTAACAGTGAGGGGGAGGTGATTTACGTGGGCAAGGCCAAGGATCTCCACCGTCGCGTATCGCAATATTTCCGCCCTCCGGAAAGCCTGGACCGCAAGACCCGGGTGATGGTGAGCAAGATCTCCGACATGATGTTTGCCGTGGTGGAGACGGAGCAGGATACACTGCTGTTGGAGAACAACCTCATAAAGAAGCTCCAGCCCCGCTACAACATACTCCTTAAAGACAGCAAGACCTATCCCTGGATAGTAATAAAGAAGGAACCCTACCCCAGGGTTATGCTTACCCGCCGCCTTGCCAAAGACGGCAGCCGCTATTTTGGCCCGTACAGCAATGCATCTTACGCCCACGCCATGCTGGAACTTATCGCGCAGCTCTATCCCCTGCGCACCTGCAAGATGCGCCTCACTGAAGACGCCATCGCCGCCGGCAAGTTCAAGGTGTGCCTGAACGCCCATCTGGGGCGGTGCTGTGCGCCGTGCGTGGGGCGCATTTCCCGTGAAGATTACGATGCGATGATATCTGCCGTGGAGACGCTGCTCTCCGGCGGGGCGCGCGGCCTTATAAGGGAGAACCGCGAGAAGATGGCAGATGCCGCCGCCCGTCTCGATTATGAACATGCCCAGGTCTATAAAGAGCGGGCAATGTTGCTGGAGCGCCATTACTCCAAATCTGCCATAGTTAACCAGACGATGAGCGATACCGATGTCTTCTCTATCGTGAGTGAGGGGCAGGAGCATTTCTGCAATTTTTTGCGTATCCGCGAGGGGTGCGTGGTGCAGAGTTTCAATATGGAGTTGGAGGCCCGCATAGAGGAGCCTCAGGAGGAGGTTCTGGCCGCTTTCATGGCGGAGATGATATCCAAGTTCGGAGCTCTCTCAAAAGAGGTTGTGGTGCCGTTTGCGCCGGGTGGCGAGTTCTCCGGAGTTGAGGTCACCGTGCCGCAGAAGGGGAACAAGATGGAGCTGCTGCGCCTCAGCCAGAAAAACGCCGGGGCGCTCAAGGTAGAGAAATACCGTCACGAAGAGAAGGTCAACCCAGACGAATACAACATGCGGGTGATGGAGTCCCTCAAGCGCGATCTTGGGATGCAGGATCTGCCTCACCACATAGAGTGCTTCGACAACTCCAATATCCAGGGGACCAACCCGGTGGCATCGTGCGTGGTGTTCCGCGAGTGCCGCCCGAGCAAGAAAGATTACCGGCATTTCAACATAAAGACGGTGGTTGGGGCAAACGACTACGCCTCTATGAAAGAGGTGGTGAACCGCCGTTATTCGCGCCTGCTGGCAGAGGGGGAGTCCCTGCCGCAGCTGATTGTCATAGACGGCGGCCGCGGCCAGCTTCACTTTGCCATGGAGGCGCTGCACGAGCTTGGCATAGCCGGCAAGGTGTGCGCAGTGGGGCTTGCAAAGCGTCTGGAGGAGATAATCCGCCCCGGCGATCCCTACCCCCTTTTCCTCGACAAGAACTCCACCTCGCTCAAAGTGCTGATGCAAATCCGCGACGAAGCCCATCGGTTTGGTATAACCCACCACCGTAACTTGCGCTCCAAGAGTCAGATTGGCTCGCAACTTGCAGAGATTCCGGGAGTCGGCGAAGCCACCGCCACGAGGCTGTTGACCCGTTTCAAGAGTGTAAAGCGGATAAAAGAGGCCTCTCTTCACGATTTGGAGGAGGTTGTGGGCAAAAAAGTGGCGGCAAACGTTTACGACTTTTTTAATGAGAAGAATCGATAGAGTCATATCCATCGCAGTGCTGCTGCTCGCCCTCTCGATAGGGGCAAGGGGCCAGTATTACCAACTGGGAGCCGACCCCGCCTCCGCCCGCTGGAGTATTATCAAGGGGGATAACTTCCGGGTGATCTACCCCCGCGGCCTGGATTCGCTGGCCCGGGAATATCTCTACAATTTTGAAATAGCCCGCCCGCGCACGCAGGTGGGACTTAAAATTAAGGACAGCGAGATTCCCCTGATTCTTCACCCCTATACCCTCTCAAGCAACGCCACCGTGGTATGGGCTCCGCGCCGGGTGGATATCTTCACCACCCCGCCGTTCAGCCGCAGTTATGCAGACACGTGGGTACACCAACTGTCGATGCACGAGGGCAGGCACATCGGCCAGGTGACACACTTCACCACCGGCACCTTCAAGGTGTTCCGGTATCTGCTTGGAGAGCAGTCTGTGGGGTTGGGCATCGGCTTTTATCCCTCCGGATGGGAGCTTGAGGGAGATGCCGTCCACTCCGAGACCGATTTCTCAAAGGCCGGCCGGGGCAGGGACCCCAACTTCCTGATGCCCTTCAGAGCCTCTTTCCTGGCGGGAGAGAGCCGTACTTACGATACCTACCGCTTTGGCTCGGTGCGCAACTATATCCCCAGCAAGTATGCTTTCGGATACATCATGGAGACCTTTATGCGGGACAACTCCAACTACTTTGTAATAGGCGACATCTATCACGACTACACCCGCTACTGGTACGATCCGAGCATCCTTAACAAGGCATACCAGCGATATACCGGCCGTACCCGCCGCAAGAATTTCCACGGCGCAGTGGACTACTTTACAAACAAATGGAGGGCAGAATTCATTGCACGGGCCCCCTACACGGCGGCGGAACTGCTCACAAATTTCGATGACGGCTATTACGCCAACTATACCTCCGTGCTCCCGCTTGACGGCAATGTGGTGGCTGTAAAGGCCAGCATGACCCAGGCCAGCCGGCTCGTATCCATAGATTCAGAAGGGCTGGAACACTATATCCGCCCCTTTGCCGCCAGCAGCAATACCAGCCTTGTGATAAAGAAGGACGACCACACCCTGGTATGGTCGGAGATAGTCCCCCACCCTCGCTGGGAGCTTAAAAACTACTCCGTAATCCGCTCCTACGATTTGAAAACGGGCCGTATGCGGACCCTCACCCACCGCACCCGCTGGTTCAACCCCGCCTACTCCCCTATGGGCGACCGTATGACAGTTACCGAATATGCCCTGGACGGCACCTCGCAGATTGTGCTTCTGGATGCTGGTACGATGGATGAAATATCGCGAATCGCAGCCCCCGGCGGCGGACAGATACACAGCACCGCCTGGGTCGGGGATCGCATCTATGTGGATGCCATCACCGGCGACGGGCAGTGGGGGCTCTACTCCCGCCCTGTGGGAGAGCCTTCTGCGCAGTGGAGTGTAGAGATTGAACCGCAGACCCGCTCTATAATAAACCTCCAGCGGGCCGGCAACCGCTTGTTGTTTGAAACAGACCTGGACGGAATCGCAAACATCTACTCTTTCAACCCCGCCACCCATCGCGCCCAGAAACTTACCAACGCAATGTTCGGCGCCGCCTATCCCCATTTTGACGCCGAGACGGGAACCCTCTACTATAGTGACTATAACCACCGCGGATACGGTCCTGTGAAAACTGCCCGTGCCGACCTTCTTTGGGAAGATGCCCGTTTTGACCAGCCTTACCACTTCAGCGACGCCGACCGCTTCTCTGCCCAGGCCGATACAATGGCCCCTGCCCTCTCCCTTGAGCGTATGGCAGAAATCCGCGCCCGGGTGGATTCCCTCCCGGCCAAACGTTACCACAAGGCGTTTCACCTGCTGCATATCCACTCATGGGCTCCCATCTATGCAGGTGTGAACCGCATCATGAATATGAGTTACGACCACTACTACCAGCTGGCGGCCCCCGGTGTCACCGTAATGTCGCAGAACCTGCTGGGAACGGCGGTGGCAATTGCCGGCGTATCATATCACAACAAGCGGGTAGCGGGCCACTTCAACTTCAACTACAGCGGCCTCTGGCCCATATTTGAGATATCAGCCGATTTTAACGACCGGGCCCAGAGGAGATTTGGCTACGGCGCCAGTGTCGAGACCCCGCTTGATACGACAATGCTTTCCCGCCCTGCGCTGGATCTCAGCGGATCGGTGTATACCAATATCAACCTGTCCAGCGGAGGGTGGAAAAGGGCCTTTATCCCCCGTGTAGCGGTCAACTGGAATAACGACGAGTTTAAACAGGGCGACGAGGTACGTGTCGGTGGCGGAGATATCGAGGCCGGATTGCGTTATTACAGCGTCCTCCCAATACCCAAAGGTGCCATAATGCCCCGTCTGGGTATCGGCGTGGAGGCCAAGGGGGCATACGCCATGGGGCCCTATTCCGGGGTCGGGAAGGCGTTTTACGGATACGTTTACGGTTATGTACCCGGCTTTACTCAGCTACAGGGGTTCAAGCTCACTGCCGGCGCCCAGAAACGGTTCGACGACGGGGATGCCGGCAGTTATATGATGAACCTGTCAAAGGTCCCCCGCGGCTGCAAGACCATGCCGCTGAACGACTATTTCAAGGTTACCGCAGAGTATGCAATCCCCATCAATTTAGACGACTGGCACCCGGTGCCGATATTGCTCTACCTGATGCGGATAAACCTGGTGCCTTTTGCAGATTATGCGGTAAACCGGGGCCCGCAGGGGGTTCAGCAGTTGGCCTCCTATGGTACTGTCCTCACCCTTCAGGGGCACTTCTTCAGGCTCGGTCCGGAGTTGAATGTGGGCGGCCGCTTCAACCGTCATCTTGATTTTGACGGGAAGTGGCGCTTTGGTGCAGAATTCGTGACCGGAGTTAATTTGTAGTGCCGAATACAGCCTTCATGAACTCCATCAGCATGTCGGAAGGAGCATCTTTCATCAGAACCCTCTTGTCGCTGTCCAGCATATAGATAGAGGGGATTGCCCGTATGCTGTACAGCGGGGTGCGGTTCACTGCAAGCAGGTGGTCGTAGCCGTTATACCAGTTTGTGGGATATATGGGTGCATACTTGATCCACTCGCCCAGGTCTTCATCGGGATAGACGTTGGCAACGGCGAGCCGCTTGTCGGCAATCAGCCGGTCTATGCCCGGGAAGCCCTGCAGCATCTCCATAACCTCACGGCAATTGTTGCAGCCAGGGTTGCTGAAGAATATCATGGTGTATTCGCTCTCTATGTCGTAAAGATTCATCACCCGGCCGTTTCTCAGGGTGAATGCAAAGTCGGCGGCCTTCTCCCCCAGCCGGTTCAGGCAGAAGAGCGGAAGGTCATGCGCCGCGCGGGCTTTTTCCTCTTCTGTGGCGAGCGGGCTGGTAGCGCGTTTCTCTATCAGGGGTATGCAGTACTCCTCGTTGCGATAAGGGGAGTTGGGATCCTGCAGGACCTTGGAATAAACGTTTGTAATATTTTTCCAGAGGGTCCCTTCCGGGTTTTCCAGCTGCATCTTCTCCACCTTGTCCAAAAAGGTGCGGGTATCGTTCAGTCCCTTCTCCGGGGGCAAAGCCCTCAGGTACATGGCGTACTGGCAAAAATACTCGGTAAAGGCTTCCAGGGTAAAACCACGTACCAGTGAGGTATCCTGCACGCCGGGACGGTCTTCGGTTAAGAATTTGTCCCAGAAGTGGGCTGCGATGTATTCCAGGGCCTGCTGCTGGTCAGAAACCATAGCAGGCACTTCCGGCATCGGGAAGCGGTTGCCGGCGGGGTTTCCTGCCTGTTTTTTGCCGGAGCCTCCCTTGCAGCCGGCCAGCACGGTAGCTGCGATTACGGCAAGGGCGGCTATATGTTTTATTTTAAGCATAATCTTATACTGTTGCTTATCTCAAGTTTCGTATGCGAAAATTATCTCTGCCGCAAAAGGGGATGAAACCTAACCTACCAGCCAGACCATCACATGGCGTTCAAACACCATATACTCCAGTTCAAACTCCATTTCGGTGCCATCCTTATGGGTGAAAGTGGCGCTTATTCCGCCCTCGTCGCGGGGAGTGAACTTCTCTATCTCAATCTGCTCGGCAAAATCTACGTCAAGCTGGGACATACGTTTGAAAATGGCCTCTTTCGCGCTCCAGATAATGGCCAGCTGCAGCTTGCGGTTGTGGTCGCTGAGGTCGTCCCGCTCTTCATCGGAAAGGACCTTCTTCTCAACGGCAGAGAAATCGCGGTCAAGCGACTCGATATCGATGCCCAGCGCTTCGTCGCGGTGGGTGATGATAGCCACAAAGCGGTTTGAGTGGGAGATGCTTATCTCCTGTACGGTGTTGTGCAGGAAGGGGCGGCCGTTGTCGTGATGCCCCAGATAGACCTTGTCGTCAAATATCTCTCCCAGCAGGGCGCGGACAGCCAGGCGCTCTTTGCGGCGCGCTTCGCTGCGGATCAGGCTCAACTCCTCCAGTTCATTCTTGGGGATAGAGCACATGTCCATAAGCTCCTGCTCCGTTTCGGTAATCTCCCAAACGTAGATTGTCGCTTCGCTTTCCAGTTCTTTCTTCAGGTATAATGCCATATAAACGTTGTTAAGGCCGCATCAAAAGGTGCGACTTGTGATTTTGCTTGTAACAGGGGTTATGACACGTCTTCTCTGCCGCCTGGTAATCGTCTATACCATCACCGGCAGGGGATTCTAAAATGCAACTCGGAGGCTTTTCCACGTGTCTTGTAATTGTTTCGCAAATAATCGTATTTCGTTCTCAATATGTCAGGGACTTTGCGAAACAATCCAAGACATACCCTATAACGTAACCCCATCCCTAAATCCCTTCCCCCGGGGAAGGGACTTGCTATCGCCCTACGGGCTCCAATGGAAGGTGTTGAGATACGAGGATTCGAACCTCGACAGACAGAACCAAAATCTGTAGTGCTACCATTACACCATATCTCAGTGTCTTTCGCACGCTTCGCTTAGCGAAGCCATTGAGCTTATTATGACCCCATCCCTAAATCCCTTCCCCCGGGAAACACCCCACCAAGCAAGCTTGTCGGGGGCCCCAGTCAGGGACTTTTTCCCACGCCCTTCGGGCTCTAATCGAAACACGGGGTTGAAAGGGGCATAAAGCGTTGCAAAGATATAAACTTTTTAGTTCTAAAGAAATAGCCGTCGCAAAAACGTCTTTTTGGGCCGGGCCGGTTATTTGCGGCGGGCCTTGAAGAAGTCGGTCATGAGGGTGGAGCATTCGCTGGCCAGGACACCTTTGGTGACCTTGGTGCGGGGGTGCAGCAGGCTGGGGCTGAAAAGCGAGTATCCGCGTCTGGGGTCGTCGGCGCCATATACAATGCGGGGGATCTGTGCCCAGGAGAGCGCCGCCGCACACATCGGGCACGGCTCAACCGTGACATACAGCGTACAGTCGGCCAGGTACTTCCCTCCCAGATACTCCGTGGCCGCGGTAATCGCCTGCATCTCCGCGTGCGCCGTGGGGTCGTTCAGCGTCTCGGTGAGGTTGTGGGCGCGCGCAATCACCCGCCCCTTGCACACTACCACGGCCCCTATCGGTATCTCATTCCTCTCCCCTGCCATACGCGCCTGCTCCAGCGCCATCTGCATATAGTAATTGTCATCCATATTCAACAAAGATATGTAAAAAGTGGAAATCCGGGCAGGCAGTTGTGCCTTTGGGCAGAACTTGTCAGGACAACAAAGAGACCACCCGTCCCCAGCGTGGCACCTCCACGGCTGATTATCAGCCTTTTACAACATGTCCCTTGCGTAAAAATGCGCAAGGGACATTGAGCAATGTGCTGATAGTCATCGGTGTAAGTGCCACGGCTGCGAATCATGGCAGAGATAGCCGTGTAAACAAAAAGGGTTGCCCCGGAAAGGAACAACCCTTTTTTGTTGTCAGCAATCGTCGTCGGGCGATAGCGTAGGCTGCGCGGGTGGGGTGGCGCAATAGCCAGGCCGGAGCGCGGGCTTCGGGGGCTTGCCCCCGTGTTACATCATACCGTCCATACCGGCGTTGGGGTTGGGCATCATTGCGGGAGCCTTCTCGGGCTTGTCCACAATTGCGCACTCGGTAGCGAGGAACATGCCGGCTACAGAAGCGGCGTTCTCCAGAGCTACGCGGCTGACCTTGGTCGGGTCGATGACGCCGGCTGCGAGCAGGTTCTCATAGGTCTCGGTGCGCGCGTTGAAACCGAAGTCCTTCTTGCCCTCCTTAACCTTCTGAACCACTACGCTGCCCTCTAAGCCTGCGTTGGCAACGATGGTGCGGAGCGGCTCCTCGATTGCGCGGGCAACGATGTTGATACCTGTCTGTTCGTCTTCGTTGTCGCCCTTGAGCTTCTTGAGAGCCTCGGTTGCGCGGATGTAAGCTACGCCGCCGCCGGCCACGATACCCTCTTCAACAGCTGCGCGGGTAGCGTTGAGAGCATCCTCCACGCGGTCTTTCTTCTCTTTCATCTCGACTTCGCTTGCGGCACCTACATAAAGCACTGCCACGCCGCCTGCGAGCTTGCCCAGACGCTCCTGGAATTTCTCGCGGTCGTAGTCGCTCTTGGTGTTCTCTATCTGGGTGCGGATCTGTGCGGTACGCTGTGCAACGGCCTCTTTGTCGCCTGCGCCGCCCACGATGATAGTGGTGTCCTTGTCGATGGATACCTTCTCTGCCTGGCCCAGCATATCAACGGTAGCGTTCTCAAAGGTGATACCCCTCTCCTCGCTGATAACCTGGCCGCCGGTGAGGATTGCGATATCCTGCAGCATCTCTTTGCGACGGTCGCCAAAGCCCGGAGCCTTGACTGCAGCCACCTTCAAAGTGCCACGCAGTTTGTTTACAACCAGAGTGGTAAGAGCCTCGCCATCAACATCTTCTGCGATGATGAGCAGCGCACGACCCTCGCGGGCAACGGGCTCCAGAAGCGGCATAAGATCTTTCATTGTGGAGATCTTCTTGTCGGTGATCAGAATATAGGGACTCTCCAGAACGGACTCCATCTTGTCGGGATTGGTCATGAAATAAGCGGAGATGTAACCGCGGTCAAACTGCATACCCTCTACAACCTTAACCTCGGTCTCGGTACCTTTGCCCTCTTCTACGGTGATCACGCCGTCCTTCTTCACCTTGCTCATGGCTTCTGCGATGAGCTTGCCGATATATTCGTCGTTGTTGGCGGAGATGGTGGCAACTTGTTCTATCTTGGAGAAGTCGTCGCCTACGGCCTGGCTCTGCTCGTGCAGGTTAGCTACAACAGCGGCCACGGCCTTGTCGATACCGCGCTTGAGGTCCATGGGATTGGCACCTGCGGTGACATTTTTCAGCCCCACGTTGATGATGGCCTGAGCCAGAACGGTAGCTGTGGTGGTACCGTCACCGGCCTGGTCGTTGGTCTTGGAAGCGACCTGCTTAACCATCTGCGCACCCATATTCTGGAAGCGGTCTTCCAGCTCTACCTCCTTGGCTACGGTTACGCCGTCCTTGGTTACCTGCGGAGCACCGAACTTCTTGTCAATGATAACGTTGCGACCTTTGGGACCAAGGGTCACCTTTACTGCATCGGCCAGCGCGTCAGCGCCCTCTTTCATCAGGTTGCGCGCCTCAATGTTGAATTTTATATCTTTTGCCATAATATACTGATTTTAAAGGTTATTCAATAACTGCAATGACATCGCTCTGACGCATGATCAGATAGTCTTTACCCTCGAAAGAAACTTCGCTGCCGGAGTATTTGCCGTACATTACCTTGTCGCCCGGCTTGAGCTCCATCGGCTCGTCTTTTTTGCCGCTGCCAACTGCGATAATGACACCCTGCTGGGGTTTTTCCTTTGCGGAATCGGGGATGAAAAGTCCGCTTGCGGTTTTGGTCTCGGCCTCTTGTGCTTCAACCAACACTCTGTCTGCTAATGGTTTAATCATGATTTTAAATATTTTTATTGTTACAAATTTTCTGTTGCAGATAGTCTGTTAGACAAAATGAGTGCCACCGCTCGCCAAATGACAAAATGTCATAAAGGTATCGGTGGCAAACAGTATGTGCAGCAAGCGCGGCTGGAGGTGGGCTACGAGGCCATCGCCGCCTCCACCTCCTCCACCGTTATTGGGAGGCGCTTCTGCCCCAGCCTGCGGCAGCCGGAGGCGGTAATCAGAATATCGTCTTCCAGCCGGATCCCGCCAAAGTCGTAATAGCCCTCCAGCGCGGCGTAGTTGACAAAGTCGGTGAACTTGCCCTCCGCCTTCCACTGCTCTATCAGCGCGGGGATGAAATAGATACCCGGCTCGTCCGTAATAACGTGGCCGGGGACCAGCTTGCGGGCCATGCGCAGCGAACCCAGCCCAAGCTGTTTTGCCCGTTCCTGGCCGGGGTCGTAGCCTACATAATTCTCACCGAGGTTTTCCATATCGTGTACGTCCAGACCCATGTTGTGCCCCAGGCCGTGCGGCATGAATAACCCCTGTACGCCCAGCGCAAGAGCCTCGTCTATGTCGCCCTTAACCAGGCCGACATTCTTGAGCCCCTGCAGCATCAGCCGGCTGGCGGCCAGATGCACCTCGCGGTAGGTGATGCCGGGGCGCGCCATCTCCGCCGCAAAAGAATTGGCGGTGGAGACGATGGTGTAAATATCCTTCTGGCGGCTGTCAAACTTGCCGCCGACCGGCAGCGTGCGGGTAAAGTCGCTGCAGTAATGGCTGGCAATCTCGGCTCCGGCGTCAATCACGCACAGTTTGCCGACCTCCAGCACCTTGTCGTGCAGGTGGTTATGCAGTGTCTCCCCGTGTTGGGAGAGGATTGTTGGGAAAGATGTCATATACCCTCCGCTGATTACCACACCCTCCATGGCCCCTACCACCTCCTGCTCAATCATGCCGGGCTTCATCAGCGTCATGGCGGTGTAATGCATAGCATAGCCCAGGTCGCAGGCGCGGTCGATCTCTGCAATCTCACAAGGCTCCTTTATCAGGCGCTGCGCCACGATGGCCTTTATAAGATCAACTCTTGCCCCGGAGTTCACGGCAGCGGGTTGCGTGCCAAGGATGTCGGACATCAGTATTAAATTGTCGGCGCGGTACTGCGGGATGTAATGCACCGTGCGGCCCTTTGCGAGGGCATCCGCCACAAAGGCGTTCAGGCGGGCAAACGGATAGGTCTTCCCCACCCCGACCGAGGCTGCCTGGTCTGCGATGCTCTTCTGCGGACCCATCCATATAATGTCGTCTATGTCCACATCGTCGCCAAATATAATCTCACCGCCGCTATCAATGTCGATGGCCGCGGCAAGGTGAGGCAAATCCAGCCCGAAATAATACAGGAAGGTGCTGTCCTGCCGGAAGATATAAGTATTGTCGGGATAGTTACACGGAGATTCGTTGTTACCCAGGAAAACAAGAATGCCGCTCTCTATGCTGCTTGCGAGCTTTTTGCGGCGTGCGATATAAGTTTCTTTGCTGAACATGGCGTTTTAGAAAATATACCCAAATATATTAAATTTGTAGCAGAAACCAGAGTATGATACTTACCCCTAACGCCAAGATAAACGTAGGACTGGATGTGGTTCGCAAACGCCCGGACGGCTATCACGATATTGAGACGCTGTTTGTGCCGGTGCCCGGGTTACGCGATGTACTGGAGGTTGTTAAAGCCGATGAGGCAGGCATGACCTGCTACGGCACTCCTTGCGATGTGCCTGTTGAAAAAAACCTCTGTTTCAAGGCGTTCCGGCTGATGCAGAAGAATTACGGCATCAGCGATGTTCATATATATTTATATAAAAATATACCGATGGGGGCTGGTCTCGGGGGTGGAAGCAGCGATGCGGCGTTCACACTGATTGCTCTAAATGAAGTGTTCTTGCTTGGCCTGTCGCAGGAACGGCTTGCTGAGATTGCAGCAGAACTTGGCAGCGACTGCCCGTTCTTTATCTATAACCGCCCTATGTTTGCCGGCGGACGTGGAGAAATCCTGGAACCCTTCGAAATTGATCTCTCCCACTATCGCATAGAAGTAGTTACACCGGGTATCCACATCTCAACGGCGGATGCTTATAAAGGCGTAGATGCAATAAAGGGTTTTGGGGACGCAGTTGCGACCGGAGCACAAAGCGAAGAACAAGTTCGCATAGGGAACATGCACGAAGAGTCGACTGGCCCGGAGCGAAGTTTGGTCGGAGCCATTTGCGCCGGGCAGAAGAATATCGCCAGTAGCTCAATATACCAGTCAATCCTTAAGTTAAGACTTTCTCAAGGTATATTGAACTGGCGCGAGAATGTCGTAAATGACTTCGAAGCCTACGCCTTTGCCAAATATCCGATTCTCGCGGATTTTAAAAACGACCTCTATTCTCGCGGTGCAATCTACGCTTCCATGACCGGCAGCGGCAGCGCCCTCTACGGAATTTTTCCAAAATAGACTTCTATACTAATATTCTATATTTATAGAAAACAATATTTCTATATTTATATTTTGACATAAATATATTTTTATGTATATTTGTGTAACTATTTGAGATATAGAAATATGGGAAAGATTGTATGTTTTGCAAACAACAAAGGTGGCGTTGGTAAAACGACTACCGCTGTGGCCCTGGGATATGCTTGGGCCCGTATGGGAAAGAAGGTTTTGTTCGTGGATTTGGATTCGCAGGCCAACCTGACGGCAATGGTTAGTCCCCTCGCCCCGGACGAGCACGAAGCTAGTATCCGGGATGCTTTTTTGGATAAGAATCAGTTTAAAATTGAGCACGCAGCAGATCATGTGGATCTGGTTCCGTCGGAGCTTTCGCTCTCTAATTTTGACCGCGACACAGCTTCCGTAACGGGTCGCGAATATTTGCTGCTTGACTTGCTTAAACCCGTGAAGAATAAATACGACTTTATAATAATAGATTGTCCGCCGGCGCTTGGTCTTATAACCTATAATGCACTTATAGCATCAGACAATCTAGTAATGGTAGCAACTCCTGATGGCTTGGCTTACCAGGGTATGGTAATGGTCGCCAATCTTTACGCAGATGTTAAGTCTAATCCACGTCTGAATCCAGATTTGAATCTCGCAGGTGTAATCATATCAAAATACGAGAGGAATAAGCTCAGCGTTATGTATGTAGAAAAGATCAGATCGGAGATGGGGGATGCCTTTATAGAGCCGGTCCTCAGCAAGGCGACAAAGATTGCGCAAGCAGGCTCTTTTAATCAGAACATATATGATTATGACCCTTCAGGAAAGGTTACCAAGCAGTATCTCGAGATTGCAAAAATCCTAGGCAAACGCATATTTGAGCGCAAATTATAGAAATATATAAAAATAGTATCATATAAAAACATAAAAATATATTTATAGATATGGCAAAGAAATCAGATCCGTTTGACAAGTTCCGGGAGGCGACACTGGGGTCGTCATCCAGTTTAAGCGGTGCTTTAGGTAACGCTACTTTGCGAACAACGAAGCCTGCAGGCGTTGAGGTTTCCGCACCTTCAACTGTGAAGGTGTCAAAGAATGCCAACCGGAAGCTTGTGAGTTTTCATATTGATAATGCTATGTTTCTCCGCCTGGGTCAACTCAAGTTTGAGACCGGCTCAAAGTATGACGAGCTTTATAATGAAGCGATAGAAGACCTCCTCAAAAAGTATCATAAACTATAAAAATATATTTATAGATTTATAGAAAAATATTTTTATAAGTTCCAGATAATCAACATTTAAATAAATACTATAGATATGAAGTACGTTAAATTACTGTGCGCAATTGCCGTCTGCACAATCCTTTCCCTTGCCTGCAGCTGTGCCAAGCCCACCCCGGTCACCCCTGGTGATAAGGACGACCCTGCGCCCCCAGTTAATCAGAAAGAATATGTAGAAGCTGACGAGATGCCTGTACTGGCGTGGTACAGCATTCCCCCCGAGTATGCAACTCTTGATCGTTACAAAGAGCTCAGGAACGCAGGCTTTACGATAAACTTCTCCCATATTTATTCTCTCACGGATGCGATCCAGTCTCTCGACCTGGCGCAGCAGGCAGGGGTCAAGGTGATGTTTATGTGCGGAGACTCTTTCCGGACTGAAACAGAGCGCATAATTAATACAGTAAAAGACCATCCCGCCCTCTACGGCTATTTCCTGCGGGACGAGCCGATGAATGCCGACCTGCCCGACCTTGGCGAGTGGGCCGCACGCGTGCGGGCCGCAGATTCCAGTCACCCCGTGTACCTCAACCTCAACCCCACATATGTGAGCGAAGAGGCCCTCGGCTCCTCCTATGAAGAGCACGTAAAGCTGTTTATAGAGACTGTTCACCCCACACTGCTCTCTTTTGACAACTATCCTGTCCTGCAGAACGGTAGCGTCCGCAACGACTGGTGGTATAATCTGGAGGTCATTTCAAAGGCTGCCAGGGAGGCCGGAATACCTTTCTGGGCTTTCGCGCTCTCCACGGCGCACTATCCCTATCCCGTCGCCACCCAGGCTTCACTGCGTCTGCAACTCTATACCGACCTTGCTTACGGAGCACAGTGTCTGCAATATTTCACCTATTGGTGTCCAACCCCCGGCACGTGGGATTTTCACGACGCACCCATTGCGGAGGATGGTACAAAAACAGCTGTTTACGACCTTGTAAAGGCGATGAACAAAGAGATCCAGGCCCGCGCCGGAATATTTGTAGGGTGTAAGGTAAATATGGTATATCACACCGGCAATGAGCTGCCCTACGGTGTGACAGAACTCCCCGGCCAGCTTCCGGAGCCGCTGAAGAGCCTCAATACCAATGGAGGAGGAGCTTTGGTATCATTCTTAGAGAAAGGTGATTACCAATATGTTATGCTGGTGAACCATTCGCACCTGCTCGAATTCGATTACAGCATCTCATTTACAAAAGATGTAGCCCAGGTTTATGCCGACGGCTCCATTGTCAATATCCCCGGCCGCAACGCCAAGCGTCACCTCGATGCGGGCGACTGCGCCATCTTCCGGCTGAAGAAATAGCCGTCCGGCAAGAGTTTTCAATCAAAGTATTCGTCAAAAGTGAAATCTGCAGTCTGGAGCATCAGGGTGTCGGGAATATTCAGCGGCCGGCGGACGGGGAGGAAATCTTTGCGGGGAGGGTCGCTGACTATGACACTGACACCTGATTTCCAGTTGCGGTAGGCGCTTTTCATAAGATCATCGTCCAGCGGGAAAGGCTCGCTGATGCGCCTGTCGTCAAGGGAGTGGCTGAAAAGCCACTCGTATGTTTCGGAGAGATAGAAGATCCGCGCAAGAGAACCGTGGTCACGGTCCTCCATCCATTCATAACAGAGCAGGGGCGTATCTCCAAATTTATGCATTTTGCTGACAACCGCTTTTGACTGGGATATACTGACCTGCTTGTCTTGGGTGCCGTGAATGATCCACAGGGGGACGCGTCTGAGGCCGTCGCAACAGACCAGTGTGGTTCCGCCGCACATTCCAATCGCCGCCGCGACCTTGTCGGGATATGTCCCTGCATAATCGAGCGTGCCGTAGCCTCCGAGGCTCATCCCGTAAACATATATCCGGTTGCGGTCGCCGTTAAAGCGCTCCATTACCCACTCCAGAACGTTATCTACCTTTCTTGGCTCCCAGGCCGGGCCGGGATTCTGGGGGGCAATCACAAGTGCGGGAATGTTCCGCCCGCGCTTGATAGCATCCAGGGGTCCGTATCGCTGAACCCGGTACAGGTCTTTGCCGCAGAGGCTGCGTCCGTGCAAGAAAATGAGCACCGGCAGATCGGTGGACAGGGTGTCGTAGCCCGCCGGGACAGCGAGCCAGAAATTATAGCCGTCAGGCACGGAATCCCGGTATGCAATAAACTCCTGCGCGCGTGCAGAAACGCTCCCGATGGCAAACAACAGGAGAAAGACAATAGCCAAACGTTTCATTTGACACGCAGTTTAAAGATTTATGCAAAGGTACAGTTTGTTCTCTTCGTTGCAAATAACTAGGGGTGAGGACCACGCATATGGCTTGAACCATGTATACCAGACCATTGTGGATCACAGTTGTAAACCCATAAAAAAACATAATGAGGCTATTGTGGATCTTCTTAAAAAATACCACAAACTATAAAAATATTTTAATAACTCCGGGTAATTGTCAGACTTCTCACTTTACCCGGAGTTTTATTATCTGATTCCCCCTGGAGGGGATGACTATGCAGTCGTCGACAGCGATTCCGCTCGCCTCAAAATTGTTTCCGAATCGTTTAGAGAAGATTATCTGGCCGCTTTTTGCGTCCATAAGATAGATATTGCCCGCGCAGTCTGCGACGCACAGGTACATTCTGCCCTCTTCGTTGCAAAACGCAAGGGGCGAAGACCAGCTGTAATGCTTCAGCCGCGTCTGCCATAATATCTGGCCGCTGCTGCGGTCAACGGAGGCCACAAAGCCCGCAAGGGACGGATTGTGGTCGCAGATATTGATGTATATCAAGTCTTTGCAATCTCCGCGGCCAGGTAGCGGCGTGGCGAACATTCCCCCTTCGAACCGCTTTTCGCCGTTGATGGCGGCGCGGCAGGGTAGGGGCAGCGTCCAGACGGGTTCACCGGTTAGGCCATCCAGTTTGACAAAAAAGATGTCGCCCTCGTTGCCCAGCTTGTCCAGTTCGCTGCAGGTGTACAGATACGGTCTCCCGCCGGTTTCCTCTATAACGGGGGTTGCGTCGGTATCGTCGTGGTTGTCATAGCGCCACACAGGGACCATCGTATCCAGGTTTACACACAGTATATTGCCGCGGTTGTCGCTGAAATAACCGTAGTTGCGGCACACAGCCAGCGAAGACTCTATGCCGGCGGCGCTGCTTGCGCCGCGCTCTTTGTACCGGAGCTTAGATATTGTGTGCAGCGACCCCTTCTGGCGGCGGTACTTGTATAAGGTGCCGTTTTCGCCCGTGCGGAAAAGATATCCTCCCGCAACAACGGCACACCCGTCGTAGGCGCCCCAGTTGCGCCATGCGGCGTGGTCGCACCCGAAGGCGGTGGTGATGCAGTGATGTTCGAGATCTATCGTTATATTGCCGAAAATGTCAGATCCGGGCTTTTGGACGCCGTGCCCGACGTAGAGGTTAGGCAGGCAGGGGTCCAAAGACACCGAGCCTTTGATTATATTCCCGCTGTAGATTGCTTCCCGGCTGGCCATACCCGTTTCGTAATTGAGGAAGTAAATATCTCCGCACAGCGATCCAGCAATGATTTCACGCTCTGCGAAATTGCGGGTCAGGGCAGGGGAGATGGCGCGGAAAGAGGCCGCGGCAGAGTCGCTCCAATGGACGTATACAGGCTGCCCGGTCCATCCGGCGCCGCCGTACCACACGCCATAAGGGGTGCAGGTGGTGTCGGAAGCAGTGGTGAAAATCCACTCATAGGAGATTTCGCTTGGAGTGCCGCTGATGCGCCCAGTTAACGGCATATCTCGCCTCTGATTGCCTCTGAACGTAAAGATGCCGGTAAAGACCGACTTATGGCCCGAAGCGGAGCTGTCAGGCCCCGGCGCATCCTGGAAGTTATCACAGAGAATTTTCTGGCAGCCGCCACAGAGCGCTTCGTAAGGGTCCTCCAGATACTTCAACAGCCCGTCGTCGGTCGTGTCCTTCACTTCCACAAACCATTGCAACGCCTCCACCGACGCATACGTCGTGTCAGGGAAGCGCAGGAGGGTTTTTGAAGCAACCGAATCTGCCGAAACTTTCACAGCGGTCGTGTCTCTGCCGGCCTTTGCAAAAAGACTCCAGCGGTGCTGAGCCCCCTGCTGGCCGTTGCAGCTCGCCGCAAGAGTGCAGGACAGAAGCAGAACTAAAAAGGGGTGTTTCTTCAAATCATAATCGCCCGACATAGGTAATGCCGGTCCTACACTATGTTACTCTTTGCTTTCGAAACCTAGGCCGCTGTTATACCAGTAACCGTCGTCTCCTTTGTATACGAACAGGTGCATGTGCCTGATGTCTCCGGACTTGCATAGAACATCAACTATAACCTCATGCTCTTTTTCGTTGACGGCGACATCTTTTACTATTCTGAAGGTCCTCACTGCGAACTCGTCTTTCTTACCGACTATGGTAGTGGTCATGTTTTCTACTGTCATGTCGGCTAATCTACGTTTGGAATACTCGTATGTGCCTAGATACGTTTTTACATCTTCATTTTTTTGGGCCTTGTAAATGGCTTTTGCTACAGCTTTGGGTGTCTTGTAGTGAGGCTGAGTGCCGATATCGTAAGGGTCCGGCCAGTAGATGATTGTACGAGTCACTTTCTCTTGGTTATCCATACGGCTAATCCAGTTTCCAAACTGGTCAAAGTCTTTTGGCGTGTAGGAATAAGTGTGGGTTATCTTAGAAGGCTCGTCGTCACCTATTTCATAATACTTTCCGGTCATAGATGATGGATAGTAGAAATCCTCCTCGTAGATAAATGCCTGTTCGTATTCTGAACCTAACTGATGGATAACTCTACCTAATTCATCGAAGGTTGAGGTCTCTGTCGTCATATCATAGAGTTCGTCGGTTCTCGAACGTTTGTTGTATCGGGTTCGTTCTGAATAACCGCCTACAATATTGCCGGCACGGTCAAAGTTTAGTGAGTAATCCTCTGAGTAAGTAACAGTCTGGACTGGTCCCAGAAGTCCGTATAGTGCTTTGTCGGCACGAATGTTAGTATCTGCCGAACCAATAGCTTTCGCGATGTTAGACTGATTATCGGAGCTGTTTTTACAAGAGACGAAGGTTGTAATACAGACTAAGAATGAAATGAGAAGGGAGTATATAGACTTCATAACAAGGTATTCAAGGGATTAGTGAATATATTAACAAAGAAGGTGAGATATCAAAGAATGTTATTGTGCCGCGCGTTTTAGAGTATATCCATTTACTGATAGCCATGAATGTGCAAGAAATGTTTCACTCCCATCAAGATATCTCCGCCACCATGGATGCTTATCGTCAAATACAGGGTCTGCATTGGGAATAACCAAATGAATATGGTTCGCCGAATCATCAATGGGGAATGACCAGAAATCAAAAGGCGGCATAGCCATACCATACTCATTGGTCAAGTACCAAGGCAATGCGCCAAATGTCAGATAGATAAGTCCAGTCTTATCGAAACACGATGTACCGAGCTCTGTCAGGCAAGGTAATGATAACTGCAATAAGCAGCTACAACCGCGAAAAGCATAAGAACCTAGTGAAGATAGTAGAGGTAGAGTATTGTCTTGTCCTACAATGGCAAGTAGCATACATCCATGGAAAGCATAGTGGCCGATATTTGTTACAAGAGGCATTTCTATCGAGACAAGTCCGGTACAATTCTCAAAGGCGTTATTGCCAATAGACAGCGCCAGAGGAAATCTTACGACATCAGAACCAAGCCCAGCAGATTCCCTAAAACAATAGTCCCCAATAAACATGACTGAAGAGAAATCCAATTCTCCTCCAAGTGTGCAATAGGCAAATGCGCTTGGATCAAGCGATGTGGCTTTTGGCATAATTACATCTTTAAGTCTTTCGCACCACATAAAGGCAGATTCTCCAACATCTTCGACTTTTTCACAATAGACGCGACGTAGATTTCTACAATTATAGAACGCCTTTGGTGGAATATAAGTGAGAGAAGGGAGGTTAATCTCTTCCACGGAGCTGTTATGGAGTATTTGGCTGCCGAGATCTACAAGGGAAGGCAATTCAAGGGTCTTCAGTTGTGTCTGATACTCAAAGGCATAATCGCATATTTTACGTAGCGCGGGAAGATTTACTTGCTCCAGGTTTGCAGGACCTCGCCACCCGCTCAATATGGCAGAAGTCATTTCGGTCATGGAATCAAACGAAACGAGCTTAACCTCAGCGCAATTGTTAAAAGCTCCGCCACCAATTGCCGTAACCTTAGGAAACACTAACTGAGTAAGTGTTTTGCAGTTAAGGAAGGCCTCATTTTCAATCTGTTGCACATTTGGGAAATAACACTCTTCCAAAGCCTCGGCCCAAGCAAAAGCGCGAGTTCCAATCAGGATGACATTCTCTCCGTGTATATATTTGAGGGTAGAGCAGGAATTAAAGGCATTTCTTGGCAATTCTGTCATTGAATCCGGGAGATAAACAACTTCTATGCCTCTGTGATAATAAAAGTCTATCGTTGGAACATTGCATCCGCGCATATCAAGATATGCGAGATTCTTCAGATGATACAAAATGTTTGTATCCACATTATTAAGTGCACCGAGAACACGTAATTGCGTGATGTTGTCACGAGAAGACACGACCTCATCCAAAGAAGCACCTAAACTACCGGGTTCCATAACTGCAATTGTAAGGAGTCCGTCTACAACATATGCCCGCGGCTTTTGTATTATGGTAATAGTTGAGGTCTTTTTTTGATGATGAATCAGTAGATGGATGGCCCGGGTAACTAGGGCATAGTTGGGCGCAAGGCTAACCTCGACCCCGATAACACCCGACCCG
The DNA here is from genome assembly GCA_017445425.1 of Bacteroidales bacterium. Classification (GTDB taxonomy): domain Bacteria; phylum Bacteroidota; class Bacteroidia; order Bacteroidales; family UBA932; genus Equibacterium. Next base: position 33,595 of record JAFSUF010000018.1, read on the forward strand.
CCGCTAGTGGGATATACGGTAATATAGTCGGGTATCACAGAGGCTTTGGTGGTACCAATTTCTTCAACTTCAATTGTCCAAGGGCCCTCTGCTGTAACATTGAAAGATAAGGATTCAGCGAATGCTTCAAATTCAATAGTATCGTTGCATGGAAGATCTATTGACACTTCGTATTCTTCCTCCTCACCTGTTTTAGGTATTTCTGTTTGCTCCCGAGGTGTTTTATCATCGGCCTTATCAGGTATAATCTCGTGTTGGCAAGATGCAATACTTATGAGGCAGATAAATGTAGAAATGTAGAAGTTCTTATTCATGGAAAACTAAATAGGGGAGAAAGTACCGTCGCTATTTTTAGTGTAATTCCGGCCATCGTTTCCGGTATAATACTCATTAAGTGTCACATCGTGGCGTTTGGTCAATAATGTACCGTCGTCTAGACGGATGGTGTCCGAAGATTTCCCCGAACCTCCGCCAATTATGTGTAGCGCAACCCAGGCTACAAGGAGAATCATTACCAGAATTGAAAGCCAAACGCCTAACCATGCACCGAATGCGAAAACGGCTGCACCAAGAACCACAATCAGGGCACTACGGGCAATCTTGGCTCCAGTTCCCTCGGTGTCGGGTAGCATCTTGATTATATAGAAAGCCATTACTATCAGAACGATGATACCGGCAACAGTCATTATGGTATTAGTAAGTTTATCGGCTGATTTGACAAATAGTTGGGTGATTGCCACTACAATACCACTTGTTATGCCGATAAGAAACGATATCCACACCGGAGCTGCAATTGAAATGGCAGCATCATTACTAATACTGTTGCTAAAGAGTTTATTGTCAATCCAGCCAAACAGGCCGTCACTCCATCTTTTTAGGAAAAAGGGTTTCTTTTGTTCCATAGTTTACTCAAATAACAAGTATTCAGTGCTGTTTGCATATTTGAAGTTTGAGATGACAACAGGAAGAGCATCATCTTTAATGGTTTTTAATTGAACGACATCTTTGGATGAAAACAAGAAGAACAACCCGTTAAGTTTCAGACAAAGGCCAGTAACGGTTACTTTTCCGTTCTCGTTCAGTGTAAGTTTCTCATATACGGCCCCAGCAGCAAGAATCTCTTTGGCGGTACTTTTAACAGTGAGGCCCTCAGCAGTTTCAACGGTGGGCGTCACAACAAAGAAATCTTCAATTGTATCATTTTCTCCGCAAAAGGCAACAAAAGACATCTCCCCATTGAGGTTGCCACAAATCTCAAAATAACCACTGAACTGGTTGTGGTCGCAGATTAATTTGTCATATAGATTATCAAATGTGTCCGGCAGTTTACAACGATTAAATACGTTGGGAATGGTAGGGTTATCCCCGAGCTTTATAGGGCCGAATCCGTTTTTAGTCATAACCAGTTTCTCCTGCCCTGAAGGAGCCTTCGCTTCCGTTGTTGCCACAACGACGGATTGATTAGCCGTTGTGGGCTGAGTTTGTTCTTTTTGAATAGATGTGTTTTGTTGGGAAGCTTGTATAGATTTTGACTGTGGCGTAGGCTGGGGCTTAGGTTGTTTCTTGGCTTCAAGGCCCAAACGTTTTGCTTCTGCGGCGGCTAGGGATTTTGAGTTGTCACCGTCTATGATGCCATTTAGCTGAAGGGTTTTAATGAATGCTTTGTATTTGAGAACGATATTAAACGTTCCAAAATAACCGTCTGTGGTCTTGGATACAGGGCCCTCTTGTTCAATGCCATCTATCAGCGCATTATATGGGGCATTTTTGCCTGTCAAGAAGTTTTCAAGCCAATACTTTTTTTCGTGTATTATGTGCATTTTGCCGTCATTGACGCCCTCAACTCCTTGATATAACAATTTGTAAAAAAGAGTCTCTTTGGCTGAGATAATAACATCGTTTTTTTTGTTCGCAGAACCGTTTACAGAAAAAGTCAGCAAGTTCCCATTGGCATCTTCTTCTACAAGTTCAACGTTGCCGGTCCTGTTTTGCTGGGCCGACAACGTAATAACCGAACACAAGAGTAATAGTGTGAATAGAAAGAGTTTACGCATATCGTTTTGTTATAATGCATCAATAAAACTGTCAAAGGCACCTGGCTTAGACACTACAACCAAAGGTTCTTCATTGTCAATCGCGGCTTGAATATCTTTCCCGCCCTTAGTGACTTTACACAACGTAAGACTTCCGCCGGATATTTCTTTACTTTTTGCAGTCCCGACAGACTTGTGTACTTGTTGTCCGGCCACTTCTACAACTCTGTAAACATCAAAATTTGTGTTTGTTGTAACACCCTGATCACCACCGGCATCAATGTAAAATGATATGACACCTTTTTTAGCGTTTGCTTCATCTACAGAGACAATATTCGCCACAATCCTGAAATAATTATTTACCACCGATTTCATGTCGGTATCGATAAGCGAATAAGCATTATCAACAGCATCAGAGTAGCTGGACGATGAAGTGCCGTAATGTGTTTCGTTCTTGGTCCCGGAAACCTGTCCGGTCCGTGTGTCGGTGATGGTAACACTATACTTTAACTCAGCCTTATATGTTGTTCTACCATCTTTAGTAGAATAGCTCTTTGTAATGGACTGGATATTGGCGGTTACCAGATAATCCACGTTGTATTCGCTAAGAGATTCCAATTTAAGATTCGATAAAGAGAGCCCCAGGTTTTTTACATCAATAACATTCAGCCTGGGGAACTTGGCAAGACCGCTGATGATTTGAGTCCTTAGCAACGCCGTATTGTCGCTACCGACGCCGTTACCACCATCCACCGCACCAACGGCGACTGTGGTTTTCTGGGCAAATGCAGAAATTGTGAAAATAAGACCAAGTAAGAATAAAAAGAAGCGTTTCATTTGTTAAAGGTTGTTTAGTAAATATTATTATGTATTAGTTGTCTTCTGCAAGTCTGAAGCCTATGGATGGGCTGATTACATCAGGCCGTGCATGGCCGCGGCAAGAGCAGTTCATAAACCACTCATCGTCTGCATAAGAACCGCCACGGGTAATCTTTTGAACACCTGTTTCTGGCCCGGAAGGATTGAGTTGAGGGTCATTGGTATATTTTGAAAGCCAGTCTGAACACCATTCAGCAACATTGCCGCTCATGTCATGGAGGCCGAGCGAGTTGGGCTGTTTAATGCCTACGGGTAAGGTAGTAACACCTTTGACAACACACTTGTCAAAAGCTCCATTACCTGAGAATGAGTCTGCTTCTGTAACACCGCCGCCCCGAGCGGCATATTCCCATTCGGCTTCAGTAGGGAGCCGGAAGTTGGTGCCATACTGCTGGTTCAATTTTTCGATAAATTCAATGACGTCGTACCACGACACATTCTCTACGGGAAGGTCCATCCCCTGATTGTTAGAGGGGTTGCTACCCATTATCTTGACCCATAAGGCCTGGGACACTTCAGTTTTTCCAATCTTGAAGGGACGTAGCGAGACATAATGTGCGGGCTTGTCATAATTGAATCCGCCTGCCTTTTCTTTTTTCGCAACAGAGCCCATTTTGAACGAACCTCCGGCGACAGGAATCATTTCATAAGAGATACCGTCCACAGTCAAACTGCCGGTTGCCATCAGCATAACATTCAGTGCCAACTTGCGACGCAATTGAATGGAAAATGGCATTGTTGCAGGGTTATATCCATCGGCTTCGATTTTAACGATATGCTCACCCTCTGATCCTTCATATGTAAAGGGCAGGATGCTGCTAACCTTTTCTCCATCGATGAATACGTCGGCATTCTTTACGTTGGAAGAAATGGCCATCTTCCCGGTTGGTCCGTCTCTCTTGACTTGCGGGACCTCTATTTGCATGAGATAAACCGTTTTCTTTGCGAGCGGGGCAAACTCGTATCGTAATGGCAGATACTTCTTTGTCTTGACGTTTAGCCATGTAGCACCGTCTATCAGATATAACCACCACTCTCCGCCCTTATACTCGGACTTGACGATATCTCCCTCAAAAGTCACATCTGTCAGGACAAGCCCCAGCTTGATCAGTGCACATGGTTCTCCCCCAAAGTCTTTTATTTCGTATTTTACTGCAGCAATGTCAGTCGGATCTGGACGGAAATCTTTGACGACGAGTTCCTGGGCAAACCCGGTTGCGGCAATAGCCAGAAAAACAGCTGTGAGCAACAATCGTTTCACGACTAAGGCAATTTAAAATCACTTAAAGAGAATACTTTCTGGTCTTCAAGCGGCTGCCAGGTACGCACATGGATTTTGGGGGCATCTTCATCGGAGAAATCCCATATCAGGAAAAGAATGCCTTCGTCACTATATGTGCTCGAGTTCCAGTCCTGCTTCAGGGTGACGCCGTAATAGTTGGGCTTGGCTCCGTGGCGGCGGACACGTATATCCAGAAAATTAACATTGATGTATCCGTTGCGGGCAAATACTTTCCGAAGGTTATTCAAATATTGTTGCTTGTTGTACTTGGTATATTGAATTTCTGGAGGGAGAGGGATGTCGCTTTTTACCCGTTTAATAACCTTTCCGGTAATGATTAAGGCGTCCTCGCTGAATATGTCCTCCATGAATTTAATATTCTTTGTATTGTATGCCTTTTTGAATTGTTCGATATAATGCAGAATCTGCATCCGCTGGTCGATGTCGTCAAGGTCTACACCCTCCCTGAACAGTTTTATGTATTGGTTTACACCAATGGCCAGGTTAAAATCAACAATTTTTCCAGACTTGTCGAAATCAATGCAAACCTCCTGGGCTAAATCATCCTTATATGTATCATCTATTGGAATCATCTCTATTTCAATGCCGCGAACTTGATATCCACGGATGTTTTCTCCGCTCTTAAGGGTCAATGCACTCGTAACAATCTCCTCGTCGAAGGTCCTGAAGTGAACGTTACTCCACAGAGAAGCCACGCTGAACGAAGCCATATCATCTATATTGATTCCAGAAAAGTTCACGTCACCGCCCTGTTGGGCAGCGGAGTTGATTGCTGTAAGAAGGCGGGATACCTGTACCTCCATGCTGGCCTTCAAGGGCATGTCATACAGACCGTCTTTGATTTCGAAAACAACGCCGGGCTGGGCATTAAGGCTCAAAGCGGTCAAAATAGTTAAAACAGTTAATAATATTTTTTTCATGTGACGCATTATTTGCTAAGTATAAACCATATTGCCTCAGCTCCACGATAAGAATCCAGGGTGGTTTTAGTGAGTGTCTTAAAGTCTGTTCGGCCGCTATTATCCGGACCTAGAACAGTCAGAACGCTGCCGTCGGGAGAAGAAATTAACCAGAAAGAATTAGCCGGATCTTGACATTCAGCCGGTCGGCCGAGCTTCTTTATTTTGTACTCTTGTTTCATCCTGACAAGAAGCGCTTTTGCCTTTGCAAAAGAAGCGGCAGACAACAGCTCTTTAACAACACTCTGTTTCCAGACGGGAGTAAGCTGCAAGGATTCATCTTTGGCGGTACCGGCTTCTGTTGGCAGCACGGTTAAAACTGTCTGAGCAGGGGCGGGTTGTGGCTCAACCTTAAACCCAGGTGTGGCAGGGGACGTCTCAACGAAGGGCTCTGGTTGGGGTTCAGCCTGTTCCAGGGAGAGCGTGTTCGTATTATTGGCCTCCGGGGATTCATTCAGACTCTCTTTGTTTACATACATGAACACCTTGTACATTTGTCCACGTTGTACCTGAATCGTGTCACATTTTGGGGAGAGGATATCGGTTGTGAAATTGATGTCTGCAATGCCTTTGGTCGCCTTGGCGTAATCCTTTACGTGAGCAAGTAATATGGTGCGGGCTGCATCATACGCCTCTTCTGCGGTTTGCATGGTGACTTCGGTGTAGAGATAGGCATCGTTTCTCTTGATTTCATTAATCTTTTTCACGCCTTGGGCGCATATAGAAGCAGACACAAGAAGAAATGTGGAAACAAGAAGGAGTCCTTTATTCATAAGTTACAGTTTTATTTCATCAAACAAGTAAGAAAGGTTGTGTGTTGGTACATATGGAACCAGACGTGTTTGTATTTCTCCGGATCCTTTATGAAGAAGTTCAGTCGGCATCCAAATACGCATGACGTGATTGTATCCTAAATCTGCATTTCTCATAATCAGCTCTCCCTCCACAAGATCTTCGCTGACGGATATAATTCCCCAATACGGCTTACATCCTTTTGCCAGGCAGAATGAAAGCCACTGATTAAGCGGAACCTTGAAGTACGTTGATTTAAGGCCGAATACCCTCATTTTGATGTTTAGGACAAAATCGTTGTGCAATCCTGTGCCGGTAAACAAGTTGGCCGTATAAGCAGAAACGTTAGAAGGGCCATCCACCAATTTTAATGTATCTTTTTCATACCGATAGAATTGAGCGCATGCAAGTGTTTTAATGTAATAATACCCACCATCCTGCACAAACAATCCTTGCCCGTCCTGGGTCAGGCTGGCAGTGTCGGGCAAAGACGCTTTCCACAGGATATTATGTTTGGCAATTTCGACAGGCAGCCGGCTTTCGTTTTCTTCCATGTCGCGGCCAGACAGCAATTGCCAGTCGGCGGGGAAAACGACACTGCCGCTGTCAATAGCATTCTTCCATTCTAAAGAATAGCGTTTTTCCAGCACGTTGGTAAGATTGATCGTAAGGGTTGTGTCTGAACACATCGCTGCTACCATTGTTTCGGGAGCACCTTCAAGGCAGATAAAGCCATCTTCCAATAGCTGCTTGTTAATGGTTTTAACGCGAGGCGGGGGTAATGACAACTCCAGAAGGTAGCGTTCGATAAAATCACAAATAGTTATTGGCATTCCGGACCGAACCGATACCGGGAATAGCGAATAACCAATATGTGTAATTTCGTCGTCGTCAATTCTGACAGATATTGGGTTACCGCCCCAAACGAAAGAACGATAATGGAAGCCGTTACCAAGAGAATCTAGCTGAGTCGCGATTTGCATAGTGTTGGCCATACGCTCCAAAAGATTGGAGTGATAGCTCTTTGCGCCGCCGGCTGAAGGTATAGCCGCGGCAATTATGCAAACAGTTGTCAGCAAGAAGCTCTTTCGCATCTTTATTGCCCGATATTGATTGCCACTTGTTCGCCGTTGGTCCGCTTAAGCATGCCATATACGAGCCTGCCGTTATTGAATTTGCAGTTGACAATCTTGTCGCCCGGCTTGACATAGATATATTGGGCAGGTGCTTTCTTTAAATCTATCCGATAAGAGGCTGTGACATTTACCTCACCTTGCACACCGTGAGGCACGCCATTTTGCATGGGACCATCATAGATTCCCCAGCTAAGGGAAAATGGCGCCGGTTTTGGTTTGGCCGTTACGGTCACATTACAATGATTTGCCACGTCGCCGGCAGTTGCATAGACCATTGCTTTGCCCGCTTTGATGCCCTTGATCTCTCCTGTTTGATCTACGGTAACAATGGTTTCATCTTGAGAGGACCATACAAGAGCGTCATATTCGGCATCTTCAGGTAATACGGTTGCATATAATTTGGCTGTCGTACCTTCTTTAAGTTCAATGGAATCAGGTGTGACAGCAACAGCAGATACCGATACTGTCTTTGGTTTGCCGATGCGCGGAATTAAGAAATAACAAGCAGCACTGATAGCTAACAAAGCAGCGATAGCAACGACAATAAGACCGCCTTGTCCTTTCTTCTTTGTCTTTTTCTTTTTGTTGTTAGATTGAACCTCATATAATTCCATTCCGCACTCTTCGCAAATGAATTGAGTGCTGTCTACCTCTTGAATTATCTTATTTACAGCAAGCGAGCATGGCCCGTCCAGATTCTTACATATACCTTGTTTCTTAGCCATATTGATTTATTTTAGAGTTGTTTAAGTTCATTTGCGAGAATATCGGAAGCAATGGCGACATACTTGCGATATTCTTCATTGAAGGTGTTGTTGTCAAATAGAGGGAGGATTCTGTGATGCAGTACTTCTCCGAGAGCTTGCTTTACTGCGAGTTTCTGATCGTTGGTCCTGATCTCTTTCATCTTGGCCTCTATCTTGGATTCAACTTTTTTAGCCAAACTGAAATTTTGGGATAGTTGATCAAGAGAGTCGATAATGTTTTTGCCGGTCTCGTACCATTGCTCCCCTTCGAAGCCATCGGGGAGCGCTATGGCGTCAAAGTTCGCACCGGTAGAGGGATTGGTTTGTTCTGTGAAAAGGTCCATAGCATATCCGAGCATGACGGTTCGCACAAGCAATTTCCGAATTTCTGCAGGAGTGGGTTCGTAGAGAGACGGGAGCGGCTTCGGGAAAGATTCTCCAAAGAGGCTCATTTTTGCAAGTTCGCCGTCTTTCATCAATTTATATTCGAATTTTTCTTTCAAGGCAGATAGGTTGGCAGCAAATCTAAGCGGGAATCCGGCCGTGGCAGACACGATGACAATTTGATTGCTTTTGTGGTTGACGGACAAAGCGTCTGCGTTGATATCGAATTCGCGACAGATGGTGTCGACAAACTTCTTCCTGAACGGGTCGCCGTCCATTTGCGGTAGGGCAATCTGAGTCAATGACTGTTTCGGTCCGCCACTGTTTTTAAAAGTCATGGCCTCCTGCTCGGGATCCATGGGCAGATAAGTCTGCGTGTCCTTTTTCCAACCAGCTACAAGTTGCTCAAGTTTTTCATCGGTGTTATATTCTTCCTTCAGCTTTTCCAAGATGTTGACCCCGACCATCTTGAGGGTGGGGTCAGATTTGGATGCGTCATTCATTGCATCCAGGGCATTGGTCCGACATACATCATAGACAATGTCTGTTGCCGTATCTACGCTTAATCTGTCAGACAGTTTCGCAAAAGAATGGGTTGCAGAGTCACCGTCTCCAAGTTCTGCAATCATACGAGCCCGGATTGTTTTGGCGTTGTTGCGCTGGTAGTCCTGGTTTGTAGTGACATTTTTTGTAAAAGAACGCACCTGCTCGGGGTTGTATTTCTTAGTAATCATTTCGTCGCCGGTGTTGACACATTTCCCTGCAGCCTGCTTTTGGGAGAGTTCAAGGACGGAATTCAACTTGGATTTGAAAGCGAGTATTCCGTTCAGCATGGCAGACAACTGGTCGCCGATTTCTCCCAGAAGAATGATGGCATAAGAGTAGCCTTCTTGCTTTGTCAGATTTGTGTAATAATCCCGTTTGTGATCGCGGTATTGCGCCAGGACATTTCTGGACTTATTGGTGATGCCGTCAAACAGCCAATTGATATTCTGCCAGTCCTGGGTGTCTTCTTTTATGGCAGCAGTGATTCCGTCCAGCTCTTCTCCAAGGTCTGCAAGCTGCTGCTTAAAGGTTTCCGTGCGGTCTTCCAGGTCACGTATTAGAAGCCGGGTGTACTTCTCTATCTCAAGAATGCTTCTACTTCCGGCACCCCATTCGTCGAATAGTTTTGTCTCGATATGACGGCGGATGAACTGTGCGTATGCCCGCTTTTCGCTGCGCTGAATCTCGTAGAACTTCTGTACACCCTGTGTGCGGAAAAGCTTTGTATAATAATCTTCACATAGCTTGGAAAGTTCAGATAGCCAGTCTCTTTTTTCCTGTTCGCCTTGGACATCATTCATAAAGCCCTGGGTCCGGGTTTCCCACGTGCTTTCGATGTCTGTCCACCCTTTATTCTGTGGTGTGGGAATAATTGGCTTGGAAAGGGTAAGATAGCCGTTGGACAAAAGCAGCGTTTCCCTGTTGCGAATGTTCTTTATTTCGTCCAAATAACCGGTTCCAACCTCTTCAAGTGATTTCTCTCCGTAACCGATACCGTCCTGCCAATAATTATATTGCAGCTGTCGGGCAGCCTGCTCGGCATATTTCAAAGTAATGAAGTCCTCGATTTCGGTTTCGGGATACTCTATTCTCTTAATGCCAAAAGAGATGAATCTCCGGCTTCTTGTCGGGGTATCTGACTGATCGTATTCCGGGCCCATCCCGTCATTTTCACGTTCTTGAAGACTGTTCATCTTAGCATCGGCCATTGTTCCGGGTGCTATGGCTTTCTGGTAAATGAAATCAGCGACCGTCGCCGGGAGAGTGGTACTAAGGTTCAGGATCCGTCCGGCCGTATTTACATTAGTGTATAGAAAGGCGGCATTGAACGGAGTGTCAGAAATTAGGCGGCGAACCTTCCCTGTTGCCGGATCCAACGCCCCCGAGATATCCACAGGAGCATATATACGTGTCGATAAGGCATTGAGCTCCATCAAGGCGGCGTAGCCGTTGGCCTGATAAAACCCATCCTGGTCATGTGTCGGGGAGACAACATTGATCTCAGGGACATACAGATACAGGAATATCTTGTAGTTTTCCGATCGATACTCTTTTCTGATTTGAGATACAACATCCACTACGGTCCCGGATCCCGTGCCTCCCGCAAGGCCAGCACAGATGTGGAAGGTTACAGACTGAGTATTCGATCCAGACTCCTGTGTCAACCTGGCCACCTTACTTTTGAGCCTTATGATAAAATTGTTTGAATTAGAAGCATCGTTAATTGCCAGGTTGTTGGCAAGTAAAGTTCGCCCGAGACGGCGGCGTTGGCCCCCTATACCTGCGGTAACTAAGGGCCCAAGTTTCTCGGTGAACATCTTGACATCCTCTTTAGTCAAGATGGCGCTGATGCCAGGATACTGCCCCAGTTGGTTGAACATACTCAGCGAGATGCCGTGAATAGACAGTTTCTGATCATTTGCCAGATGTACAGATTTTCCGAGTGTCTTCCAGCCTACCCTGTCATTGAGATCATCATCGGACGAATCGACGTACAAATACTCAATTGAAAGCCCATTGTCAGGCTCGTTTGAGCCGAATTCTTCATAGACTCTTTTCCGAAGTTCGCGGAGTACCTTTCCTCCGGTACCGCCGAGCCCTATAAAAAGGTGATTGTAGCAGAAATCCATAGTGTGTATGTTTAAAAATTATCTATTGACGAAGAGTGAGAGACATCGGAATATGATCGTTGCGTCCTTCGCTTTTGAACATGCCTCCCAGTTTTGTTCAAAAAAAAGAAAAGGAGGATATTGCCAGCAATAGCTACGATTATGCTAATGATAAGGGTCGCAAGCAGGTTGTTTCGCTGATTGGCCTGAAATTGAGATAATTGCCCCTTTGCGATGGTGGAGAGGGAAAGGTCGGAAGCATAACCGCCTAATATAGTATCAAGAACTTCGGTATAGGTTTCCACCTTCTCTACAGTCCGGTTAAGTTCTTTCAGCCCTTTTGTCGCTCCGGCACCCGTTGTTATGCATACGGTGGTTACCGCAGCGCAGACTAAAGCGGCCAGCCAATGGATACCCTCCATGGTAAACCTGGGATAACGGCGATTCAAAAACACAATCATCCCCCCGTCTATAGCGACGGAAGTCAAAATCGCCATGGCAACAAGCATCAGCATTGAGCTGTTCAATTAGTCTTTATGTCCGGGACCCGGGGACGGTTAAATACAAAGAAAGTGTGGGCCTCATTAGCCATCATCTTTCAAGTGGGCTCTGGACTGCCTGTAACATGGAAGATGGATAATGCAACACACACTTTCACTATTGATTGGGCAGAACGCCCTATACAATAGCCACAGTGGCGTCAACAATACTCCGATGTTACGCGAATTGTCCAGATTCACTTGAACGGAATAAAGCTAAACGCTTTCTATTTACGCAACCTTCTTGCGTTGTCTCGCGAATTTAAGTAAAAAATAATTAACAATCGATGTTTTTTGCAATGTATCAAGCGAAAGCGTTATTCTGACTGATCGTTTTTCAGATATTCTGCTTGCATTAAAGGAGCCTTGCAACCGTGTCAGACGGCAGCAGGACTATACGGGCAAGTTGTTTTTTTGAGCAATGATACTGCTGTTTGAGCATCTTTGCCAAGCTGATTCTTTCTTGGGCAGACAGGTCGCGGACACGGCTCTTACGGAAGGTCTTAACCATAAGTGTGTCTCGCGCTTCCCGTAATTCCACGTCGTTCATCTTTATGGAGCACCAGTCTCCCATATCTTCTTCGATTAATTTGTCGTTGTTGAGGGAGAGATGGTACATGAATGAAAGAGGGGTTTTATACAAATCTTCTACCTCTTTTCCGGCCACATAATTGCGGGGTAGGATAATGCCGTCACAAACAACCCATTGCCCGGGAAGAAGCCGACGGGTATTGAACATCTTGCGGACAGTGTCGAGGGGAAAATCACTAACCCGTTTATAGACAAGGCGCTTGTATGACATTTTACTTTTAAAGTAAACATCCCCTGACCCCCACGGATAGTTATAGAACTATCCAAACGGGCTTTTGTGGGGTTCTTTAGTACATAGCAAACGAGGGTTCTGAGGTAGTCGATATCGGTTACAGGAATCACCTTGACCTCAATGCTCCTGAGAGAAGTACTTTCTCTGTTCATCATACTGTTGTACCTGCCGGTCAGTCGCTTGAATTCAGAAATAAACGCCCGGCATGTATCCTCGCTGTCGCATCTCATCACAAAATGAAAATGGTTTCCCATCAGGACAAAGGCGAGAATTGTGATTGGAAAACCTGTGGCGCAAATTGCCACCCGATTCATTGCGGCTTTGAAATCCGCTTCGTTCCCAAAAAGCACCGCGGCGCTGTTGCCGTCAGAGCAGACGTGATAGTACCCCATGGCTAAATCTCTTAAACACAATATCATTCCCGTATGACGGCCGGTAAAGTGGGGTAACACGTGTCATACTCCTCTACGAAGATGGACAAATAACTCGCCAAATCCAAACGAAAAAAGCGAGAGCGGGCCATGAATTCACAAGGGTCTGATAGAAAGGTGTTTGAGTTTTGGGCATCCGCTTTAAATGCCCGGCAGGACGGGTTAAAGCGGGTCTCTGACCGCCAACGTGCTGTCAAATAGCAGATTGCGCAAAACGGCTCCGCGCTCGCCAAAGGAGAAGTCCAGAAAACGGTGCACAAATGGCTCTTTGCTCCGGGGCAGGACCGTTACAACTCCTTCAGTGGCAGCTCGGCGCCGTCGGGGGTGACGAGGACGGCTCCGGCGTCGGCGTGGCAGAGGTGGCCAATCACGTCAAAGGTCTGGATCTCTTTGTGGAACGCCTCAAACTGGTCTATCGGCAGGGTGAAGATAACCCGGTAGTCGTCACCGCCGTTGATAGCGGCGGTCACGGCGTCGATGCCGATCTCATCTGCCAGGGCAAAGGTCTCGGAGGCGATGGGGATGCTGTCCAGGTAGATTTTGGCGCCGAATCCGGTGCGGGAGCATAGGGTGTGTACCGCATCGGCCAGACCCCGCGAGTCAAACACCCCCGCAGAAGGGTAGAAGCCTCCGCGGACAAACCGGTCAATCACCCCCGCCGGAATCTCCGGGCAGAGATATTGGCTCAGCAGATATTTGTATTTGGACAGGTCGGGCTGCCTGGCGTTGGCCTCGCCGGCTGCAAGGAAGGCCCCTTTCTCGCGTTCGAGCACGTGCTGGCCCATATAGGCCGCACCTACGTTGCCCCCGAGACATATCAAGTCCATATTGGCGGGTGCCGAACGGGAAGCGGCCATCTTGCGGGTCTGGGTGCCGGTGGCGACCATACTGATTTGCAGGCCGTTGATGGATGGTGCCAATTGAAGGTGAAGCTCCTTCAGCGAGTGCTCTTTGACGGCCGCAAGCACCCCGCTCCAAAAGTCGGCGATATCTTCAAACGCAAAGTGCGACGATACCCCCAGCACCATAGAGAGCGCCTTTGGCCTGTAAAACGCCGCGTAGATATCCCCCAGCGCGTTTATCACAGCTTTGTAGCCCAGATGCTTCAGGGGATGGTAAACCAAATCGAAATCAACCCCCTGCATCATCATTTTGTGGGTGGCGATGCCCTCTGAGAGGTCAATCGGGTCGCTGTTGGTGAATCCGGAGCCCTCGAAAAGGCGTTTGACAGCCTGTTCGCGGCCGATTTCGGAGAATTCAGTGCGCTTTTTGTTCTGCTGTTCCATATTGCAAAAGTAAGGATAAAATGGCTAACTTTGCCCCTATATGGCAGAAAAAGAGGACATACTCTCCGGCCTTGCAAAGGCCGAATACTCAGAGGGGTTCACAACCGACATCGAGCAGGAGTTCTTCCCTAAAGGGTTGAATGAGGATATCGTGCGCGCTATTTCGGAGCGCAAGAGGGAGCCCGCCTGGATGCTGGAGTTCCGCATGAGCGCCTTCCGCAAGTGGCAGACTATGGAGATGCCCTCCTGGGGCCATCTGACCATCCCGCCAATCGACTTTCAGGACATCATCTATTTCGCTGCCCCCAAGCCGCCCAAAAAGCGGGAGGAGGTCGATCCGGAGCTGGTGAAGACCTTTGACAAGCTGGGTATTCCGCTGCACGAGCGTGATGCCCTGAGCGGGGTGGCGGTGGATGCAGTGTTTGACTCTGTATCGGTGAAGACCACCTTCCAGAAGACGCTGGCGGAGAAGGGTATCATTTTCTGCCCGTTCTCCGAGGCGGTTCAGAGCCATCCGGAGCTGGTGCGCAAGTACCTGGCCAGGGTTGTGCCCCCCTCAGACAACTATTTTGCGGCTCTCAACAGCGCGGTGTTCAGCGACGGCTCTTTCTGTTATATCCCCAGGGGGGTCCGCTGCCCGATGGAGCTTTCCAGCTACTTCCGCATCAACGCCCGCAACATAGGTCAGTTTGAAAGGACGCTGATTGTGGCCGATGAGGGGAGCTATGTGAGCTATCTGGAGGGGTGCACCGCCCCGATGCGTGATGAAAACCAGCTGCACGCAGCTATTGTAGAAATCATTGTGGAGAAGGATGCTGAGGTGAAGTATTCCACCGTTCAGAACTGGTACCCGGGCGACAGGCAGGGCAGGGGAGGCATCTTTAACTTTGTGACCAAGCGTGGCCTGTGCCGCGGAGACAACAGCCGTCTTTTCTGGACCCAGGTAGAGACAGGCAGCGCCATCACCTGGAAGTACCCCAGCACCATACTGCGCGGCGACGGCAGCCACTCTGAGTTCTATTCTGTGGCGTTGACCAACAACCATCAGCAGGCCGACACCGGCACCAAGATGGTCCATATCGGCAAGAACACCACCAGCCGTATTGTGAGCAAGGGCATCAGTGCTGGTCAGAGCCAGAACAGCTACCGCGGACTGGTTAAGGTTGCAGCCGGAGCAAGCGGCGTCCGCAACCATTCGCAGTGCGATTCGCTGCTTATCGGTGACAAATGCGGCGCGCACACCTTCCCGGTGATAGAGTGCGCCAACAGCGGCGCAATTCTGGAACACGAGGCGACGACCTCTAAGATAAGCGATGACCAGTTGTTTTACCTGCGTCAGCGCGGCATCAGCGAAGAGGATGCGGTGGCGCTGATTGTTGGCGGATATGCATCCGACGTGCTCAAGCGGCTCCCTATGGAGTTTGCCATAGAGGCCCGCCGGCTGTTAAGTGTAAACCTGGAGGGCAGTGTAGGATAAGGATTTATGGATTGGATTAATTACACATTGTTTACCCTCGGCGGCGCTCCGGTGCTGCTGATAGACTTGATATCGTCGCTGCTTGGGCTGACCTGCGTTTTTCTTGCAGGCCGCAACTCCAAGTACAACTTCTGGGTGGGCTACCTTTACACGGCGGCGCTTTTCCTGTTGTTCTGGAACAAAAACCTGTACGCCTCTCTGTTTTTGCAGCCCATTTCGCTGACTATAAACATCATAGGGCACTGGCGCTGGACCCATCCCAAAAAAGAAGAGGCGAGCAGCAAGGGGGATTTGAAGGTGACGCAGCTCACAACTCAGCAGCGCGTTCTGAGCGTTTTGGTGGTGCTGCTGCTGTCTGCCGCCTGGGGCTGGCTTCTCAACACGGTGCTGCCCAACGACCCGCACCCGTATCTCGATACCATTGTCACTGTGCTGATACTCTATGCGCAGATGCTTTCAGCCCTCAAGAAGTGGGACTGCTGGATTGTGTGGATGCTGGTCAACATAACCCAGATTATTCTGCACATATCTGTCGGGCACGTGTTTATGCCCATCGTCTGCGGTTTGTATCTGGTCAACGGCATCTGGTCCCTGGTCAGCTGGCGAAAACTTTATAATAAGGAAAACAAATAGCGTATGTCTGATATATTACTGGAAGTCAAGAATCTGCAAGCCTCGGTGGAGGACCGTGAGATACTTAGGGGGATTGACCTCACGGTGGGTCGGGGCGAGGTGCACGCCATAATGGGGCCCAACGGCGCCGGAAAAAGCACGCTCAGCGGTGTGCTGGCGGGTAAGCCAGGCTATACCGTCACGGAGGGCGAAGCCTTGATGAACGGCGTCTCGCTGCTGGATATGTCTCCTGAAGAACGCTCCTGGGCCGGCCTCTTTCTCGGCTTCCAATATCCTGTGGAGATACCTGGCGTGAGCAATACAGCAATGCTCAAGAGCGCCGTGGCTGCGCAGCGTAAGGCCAAGGGTCTGCCGGAACTCTCCGGCGCAGAGTTCTTGAAGCTGGTGAACAGCAAGCTCCCGCTGGTGAACATGGACCGCAGTTTTCTCTCCCGGGGGGTGAACGCAGGCTTCTCCGGTGGTGAAAAGAAGCGCAACGAGGTGCTTCAGATGGCCGTCCTGGAGCCGCAGCTGGCCATCCTGGACGAGACCGACAGTGGCCTGGACGTGGATGCGCTCAGGATAGTTGGCGAGGGGGTAAACAGCTTGCGCACAAAAGATAACGCCTTTATTGTGATAACTCACTATCAGCGTTTGCTCGGCTACATTGTGCCCGACGTGATACATGTTTTGTATAACGGGCGGATAATCCTCACGGGCGGTCGCGAACTGGCCCTTGAGATTGAGGCAAAAGGATACGATTGGATTATCAATGGATAGAATCGTCATAGATAAAGGTCTCTCCAGAAGCGAGGTCGTCCTTCTGCGCGGCAGCGAAAACCGTGCGTGGGACATCACTGTGTGCAGCGGGGCGTCGCTGAAGATGGCGATAGTTGCGTTGTCGGGCGCCGATGGTGCCATCGGTTGCGACATTGCCGTGCAATTTGAAGGGGAGGGGGGTGAGTGCCTGCTCAAAGGGTTGTATCTGGCGGGAGGCTCATCCAGCGTCAATATCAAGGTTAACATTGTGCATAACTGGCTAAACTGCTCCAGCCGCCAGCTGTTCAAAGGGATAGTGGCCGCTCAGGCACGCACCTGCTTCTCGGGCCTTATAAAGGTGCCGGAAAAGTGCATCGGCACAGAAGCTTATCAGGAGAATCACAACCTGCTGCTCTCCGATGACTGCCGGGCCCAGAGCCTGCCGCAGTTGGAGATTTATGCCGACGATGTAAAGTGCAGCCACGGCGCCACCTTTGGACGACTGAACGAGGATGAGCTCTTTTATATGCGCAGCCGCGGCATCCCGGAATCGGAAGCCCGCCGCCTTCAGATGGTGGCCTTTGCCGGCGAAGTGCTTGAAGGGTTGCCGGAAGAAACTGTGTCGGCGGCAATTGCGGCGTTAGAAGGGTTGGTTTGACCATTCCTTCGTATTCAATATCTCCTGAGTGAAGCCTCGGCTTTCAGGGCAGTTTTGTCATAGCTGGAGATTTTCGCAAGTTATTTGTATATTCGCTGAGCAGATAGGAAAAGATATAAATTTATAGAAAAATATAAATTGTTATGAAAACAGTACGTTCTTTTATGGCGCTTGCGATGGCGCTTGCGATAGTTATAATGATGCCTGCCTGCAAAGGTGGCGGCAAAAAGGCCCAGAAGACAGCTGAGGCAGAGGAGTCGGCTGTCGCCGGGGTAGAGACCAAAGACTTCACCGTGAACGGTGTCACTTTCAAGATGGTAAAGGTAGAGGGCGGCACTTACACTATGGGTGCGACCCCGGAGCAGGGGACCGAAGCCCAGATGAACGAGAAGCCTGCTCATGAGGTCACCGTCGGGGATTTCTGGATTGGACAGACAGAGGTCACTCAGGAGCTTTGGCAGGCTGTCACAGACTATAACCCCTCTTACACACGTTGGCCACAATGCCCCGTGGACAAGGTCAGCTGGCAGGAGTGCAAGAGTTTTGTAGAGACCCTGGAGGAGCTCACGGGCCTTAAATTCCGTCTCCCTACCGAGGCAGAATGGGAGTATGCCGCACGCGGCGGCAAATTGAGCAAGGGCTACAAATATGCCGGCAGCGACAATCTGGAAGAGGTTGCCTGGTATGTGGCCAATGCCGATGAGAAATCGCATCCGGTAGCCAGCAAGAAGCCCAACGAACTTGGCCTCTACGATATGAGCGGCAATGTTTATGAGTGGTGTGAGGACAAGTATCTGATGTACGACGGCACCGAGCCCCAGTACTCTCAGAAGATGCTCAAGAGCGACAAGAAGCGCGAATTCCACATTGAGCGCGGCGGCTGTTGGAACTACGGCCCCACCATGTGCCGCACCGCCTACCGCCATGCAGGCAATTACACCCACATGTACGCCTACGACGGCCTCCGCCTGGCGCTGACTACCCCAGAAGTGGCAGCAAAATAGGAGGAGGGGCAGTTCGGTGGTGATTATGTTCGCGACGAGAAATCGTTGAGCGAGCTGCCTACCTCGTAGCACAGTCTTTGGCACATCCAATCACTCAACGGTTTGTGGACGAGGTCCTCTGTAAATCGGAGGACCTCGTCCACTTTGTTGGCCCGGACGACGATAATCTTTTTTATAAATTTAGGACGTATTTTGGCGCCGAGTGTGTCTATTAAGTGAGTTCAAAGCTTTCGTGAGTGTATAAAGAACTGGATGATCTTGAGCTTGCAAGGTGTTGTCGAGCATGTGACCGGCAGGCTATGGGGGAGCTGTATACCAGGTATGCAGCAATGATTTATACGCTCTGCAGGAGATACGTGAGGGATGACGAAGAGGCCAGGGATTTGATGCACGAGACTTTTCTGGCAGCGTTTGACAAAATAGAAACATATAGTGGCAAGGGGGCTTTGTCTGGATGGTTAGCAAGGATAGCAGTGAACAGGGCCATCAATTATCTCAAGCGCGCCCACTGGAAGATTATCTCGTTAGGAGAGTGGGCCGTGAATGAGGTTGCGGAGCCTACAAAGGAGGATGTGAATGCGGTATCTCAGGAGAAGTTGTTGGATTTTATCTCACAGTTACCTGATTTGAGAAGGACGGTCTTCAACCTGTATTGTATAGATGGATATTCGCACCGGGAAATAGGGCAGATGCTTGGCATCAGCGAAAAAGGCTCGGCAGGGGTACTGTCAAAAGCCAGGAGGCAGTTGCAAGAGTTAATAAAACGTTATTTAAAGGAAAAGGAACAATGAATGAGTGGGAAGAGGCAATAAAGGAGAAGATGACGGGGTATAAGAGTACCCTGCCGGAAGGGGACCGGGACGAATTCCTTGCACTGCTGGGCGGTGTTGGCAAGGTTCGGCCTGGCAGAAAATCCACTTTGCTCTGGGCGCTGCCAGCCACCATTGCTGCGGTCCTTGCGGTGTTCTTGATTCTTCCCAAAAAGGATGTGACGGAAGAGGCGCTGTCCGGAATAAACCTTCCACCGGCAGAGGTGATAGAAGAGGATGTTGACATAATAGATTCATCAGGCCCTGATATCGCAAATTGGCAAGCGGAAGAAGAAATAACCGCAAAGACATATCTTGCCGCCGCCGCACAGCCAACGGTAATCGTTACGACAGGCAGTATTGATGCGGCAAATTCCGACGAATCAGAGGCCCGGACAGAAGAATATATAGCCCCTGATAATGAGGAAAATGCATCGCGGGAGCCTGCGGAAGAGGTCTCTGTAGCGGAGATATCACCGTTTGACCCCGCTGCTTACAAGCCAACCCCAGCTGATACCGGCCAAAAAAAGCTCAAAATCGGCCCTGTTGCAGGGATTGCTGCCGGAAGCGGCCTGATTGCTGCCGTAATTCCGTTTGTCAAAGGTTCAGCAAGGGTGGCTCCGCCTCCCGATTATGATTATCAGTATGAGTCTGACTCGGGGAATAGCAATCAGGCGGCATATAATTATCATTTTCCGATTAGAGTAGGGCTTTCTGCTGGTGTTTCTGTTGCGGAGAGGCTGAGAGTAACCACGGGTTTGGGATACAGCCTGTACCGCACAGATATTTCGAACTCCGTAGGAAATACGAGTCAATACGCCCATTATTTGGAAATACCTTTACGGCTGGACTGGGTATTCTTATCGGGCAAGCGGTTCGATGTCTATATCGGGACAGGCCTGAAAGGGGAGTATTGCATTGCCGCCATGCAGTCGGGGGGAGCAATCAGGGGCGATAAGCCAAGTCTTTCACTACTTGCCTCCGGGGGTGTTCAGTATAATTTTACTCGCCGCATCGGGCTATACATAGAGCCGGAGCTATCATATATGTTTTTGGGGGACAGACACGGTCTCCAAACTTACAAGAGTAATAACCCGCTTATGTTCTCGGTTGCAACGGGTATTAGAATAAATCTTGGGAATCATACGTGTCCACTATAAGTTGTGGACGATTAATATAAAGTTTAACAATTAAAACAACGTTGGTTCACTTGAAACATCCACATCCCAGAAGCTTTTTCTACCAGATTGCTGAGCAAACATGATGGTCACAAGTAGATTATAGCACGTGACCTGCTTCACAAAATTGCCGCCCCCGTATTTCCTGATCAGGTAGTGGAAGTCGTTTCAATCAAGCAAGTCTAATAGCTGCAATAACACGTATTTTCCTTTATTCATGTGCCATTATACGATAGTATGGCAAAGATAAATACCTATCGGTTGACTCTCCAATCCTGTGTGATCACCTGATTCTCAATATTTTCAAAGAACCTTTATGATTCTTTATTGGACACGAATGTTATTGTTTAGTATTATATAACCGCTTCTGAATACACAATAAAAATAACTCTAAAATACTTGCTATGAAAAAACAAGATTCTTTATTATTCCATTATGACTTATGTGTTTTGCTCCTGCTGTGCATCATTATTGGTTGTACAAAGTCAGCTCCCGATGAAAGCAAGGATGTCCAGCAGATGCAGGCACCGACCATCAAGACAAAACTCTTCAGCGAAGGATTAGATGCCTACATCGTTAAAGAAGGGGACATTGATAATTATATTTCTTTCAAGAAATTAAGGAGAAACACCGGTCTTGAGAGCAATGACGTCAAGGATATTGTTCCCATCGTGTGGAATGATATCACTTGCTTGTATGTGATTCAATTTGAGAAAGGCTTTGATATAATATCTGCCGATAAAAGAAGTCCGGTACCCATAGCAACAAGTGATACTGGTGATTATATTGAGTTCAATGACCCGGACGGAATCGGGGGTCATTTGGAAACAATGGCAGAGCAGGTCTGGTTTTCCTTGAATGAGTATTTAGGATCCCCATCTCCTGAAGCAGCAGAATATATCAATAATTCGCTTAATTTCTGGAGCCTAATAAATGGCGATGTAAAAACTGAACAACCGACAAAGAGTCCCGTCTCTGGCCGCTGGATATTAATAGATGTATCTAGCGAAGAGGAGGTATATGATTCGATACCACACTTAACAACTACAACTTGGTATCAAAGAGGCACGTACAATGATTATTGCCCACAAGATATGGATACAGCTGGAGTGGTAGTGGCTTGCCCCGCAGGGTGTGTAGCAATAGCCGGTGCACAAATGCTATATTATTTACATAATAAGTTGGGAGTCCCCACAACAAGTCCCGCAAGTGGTTTGTGCACAGGATATGTATTTGACAATACCGCGCAACAGAGTTTCTGGAACTATTCCTCATATACATGGGAGAATATGAATCCGACAAGATGCAGTTATGGTACAGATGTATATGCCGCCCTTTTAGTTGGCGACGTGGGGAAAAAGGTGAATATGAACTATTCATGGTCTGGCTCTGGGGCTTATATGGAGGACTTGGTCAGCTATGTTTTTGCTCCGTATGGGATAAGTAGCACCTATTACAATGGATATTCTTCAAGTATTATAGTATCTTCATTATCAGATGGCTATCCGGTGGTATGCGGAGGACGTCGGTTAGTTAATAACACAGATAAAGTTGGCCACTGCTTCTTGATAGACGGCTATAAACGTTTTCGGACAAAGACAACATACACATATGAATGGGCACCGGATGAACCTTATCCATACACACCCAGAAATTACCCGGTTGATCCCATCAGGACGGAAATCACATACAGCACACCCCATATCTCGTACTATTGTATGAATTGGGGGCAATACGATACAGATCCTAATGATGTTTGGTGCTCGCTTGATGGAATATGGCAATATGACACCATAACACCCTACATATACAACCGAAAAATGATTTACAATTATAATATTATTTTATGAGAACGATAAAGATTAGTATTCCGGTGTTGATATTGGCGCTGTTGATTGGTTCCTGTCATACCGAAAAAGAAGATATACTCATGACGCCGTTTTCTTATAGACCTAATCTTGTAATACTCCCGATTAATGCGTTGAATATGAAATTGTCGGTTTATACCGAGCAAAATGCAAATGGTTATAGAATCCAGCGGCTGTTTCTTAAATGCACAAATGTGTACCCTAGAATTAGTTTTGATAACATCTCTGTTGATAAAGCAGAGACACAACTCAAAGATGCCATTGAGTGTTCCAAACTCTTTATATTCGATGAAAGTTTTTGTGTGGTATACCTTGCGGGTGTCTCAGATGCCGTAAAGATATATGCCGATACCGATATAGCTGGTTATTCTGCCGGTGAGGACATTTCAGGCTTGTTCACCGTTTCTCCCATCTCTGCATTTCTGTGCAATGTCAAATATCCTGATATGGCACCGCTTAGAGTATTTGGAGACAGAGACAATCTGAATGTAAAAGTTCCTGTATCAGAATATTTTGTCGTTGGCACATCTCCTCTGATGGGTGTCTCATTCGGATGCGTGTTATCTGCCGTCGAGGGGTATGAAATGCTTATGGAACAGATTTTTGCCGGTTCGTTAAAGCTTTATGTTGAACTCCCCGTTACTGGAATTAATTCGGACGGAGAGGAAGAGGCAAGGGTGCTGATGGCATCGATTAATGCATACTGATGTGTCTTTCTCGCCGGCATCGGTGGGAATGGCGCTATATCGGGGCCGGTTTTGTCATCGGGATTTACAGGCTGAGGAAGCTCTCCCAGCCGCAGACAGTAAGCATAGCTGCGAACGCAAAGGAAAGAGGGGCTTTGAAGAAGTTCATATCTAAGTGAGTTTCTCACTTTGAGGTACAAAAACCTACATCTGAAAAAAAGAATTACATTTGTAAAGACCAAATCAGGTGTTATGGGTTTTATCAACGACGATTTTATTCTGGGCAGCAGCGCGGCCCGCGAGTTGTATCACAGTCACGCTGAACATATGCCCATCATAGATTATCACTGCCATCTTTCGCCAAAAGAGATAGCGGAGAACATACAGTTTAGCGACATAACCAAGCTGTGGCTGGGGGGCGATCACTATAAATGGCGCGCTCTGCGGGGCAACGGTATCCCGGAAGAGTATATCACCGGCCGCGACAAGTCGGCATGGGAAAAGTTTGAGAAGTGGGCAGAGACGGTGCCGTACGCCATGCGCAACCCGTTATACCACTGGACGCACCTCGAACTCAAGCGGGTGTTTGGGATAGATAAACTGCTGAACCCTGCCACGGCCCGGGAGATATTCGAGGAGTGCAACGCAAAGTTGGCTACCGAGGAGTTTCGCGGCCAGGCGCTGATACGCAAGTTTAACGTGGAGGTGGTCTGCACCACCGACGACCCCGCTGACGACCTATGCTGGCACAAAGAGATTGCAGCTAAGCCTTTCGGGGTGAAGGTGCTCCCAGCCTGGCGGCCCGATAAGGTGATATCCATAGAGGACCCAAAGGCCTTCAAGGCTTATCTGAAACGCCTGGAAGAGATATCGGGCAAGGAGATTGATTCTTACGCGGATCTGCGCGAGGTGCTGCAGTGGCGTCACGACTATTTTGAGTCGATGGGCTGCAAGCTCTCCGATCACGGTCTGGACACATTCTACGCCGCCGATTACACGGAGCGGGAGATAGAGATTATATTCAAGAAGGTGCTGCTGGGCAAGGCGCCTGACCCTAAGGAGATAGAGAAGTATCGCAGTGCGTTCTTGTTTGATCAGGCGGTGATGGACGCCGCCGCAGGCTGGGCGCAGCAATATCACGTCGGCCCCAACCGCAACAACAACAGCAAGATGTTCGCCAAGATTGGCCCCGACACCGGCTTTGATGCGATAGACGACAAGCCCGTTGCCGCCGCCGGCCACAAATTCTTTGACCGGCTGGACAGTGCCGGAGCCCTGGCCAAGACCGTCCTGTATTGCCTGAATCCCAAGGACAACGAGGTGATGACCGCGATGGCATACACATTCAACGATGGTTCCTGCCCCGGCAAGATGCAGTTCGGCAGCGCCTGGTGGTTCCTTGACCACGAATCGGGGATGCGCCGCCAGGTAGAGACCCTCTCCAGCCTGGGGCTGCTGAGTCGCTTCGTGGGGATGCTCACCGACTCCCGCAGCTTCATCAGCTACCCACGCCACGAGTATTTCCGCCGCATCCTCTGCGATATGCTGGGGGCTGACATAGACAGCGGCCGCCTGCCCGCCTCCGAGATTGATTTCATCGGCAAGATGGTAGAGGATATCAGCTACAACAATGCCAAGAATTACTTTGACTTTTAATAAATGACGACCAACCAGAAACTCATGACTAACTGGCGATGGTGGATTTGCAGTCTGCTGTTTGTGGCGACTACGGTCAACTATCTGGACCGCCAGGTGCTTTCGCTCACATACGAGGAGTTTATCAAGCCCGAATTCCATTGGACTGATGCCGATTACGGATTGATAACCAGCTTCTTCTCAATCTTCTATGCAGTATGCTGCCTGTTCGCGGGCAAGTTTGTGGACTGGATGGGGACCAAGAAAGGTTACCTGATTGCCATCGGCGTATGGAGCACCGGCGCCTGCCTGCACGCTCTCTGCGGCTGGGCTACTGCCAGCATAGCTGGTCTTGGCAGCGTAGAGGCTATGCGTGCCGTTGAGGCAGGCAGCAACGCGGCGCTGGCCGTGTCCACCACGTCTGTGTTCCTGTTCCTGTTGTGCCGCGGCATCCTTGCCCTTGGCGAGGCGGGTAATTTCCCCGCCGCCATCAAGGTCACTGCGGAATATTTTCCCAAAAAGGTCCGCGCTTTCGCCACCTCTATCTTCAATGCAGGCGCCTCTGTAGGTGCCCTTGCCGCGCCGCTTCTGATACCGCCGTTGGCAGTGAAGCTGGGGTGGGAGATGGCATTCATCATCATTGGCGCCCTGGGCTTCATCTGGATGTTCTTCTGGGTGTTTATGTATGACAAGCCGGAGAAGAGCAAAAGGGTTAATGCTGCCGAGCTGGAGTACATACGTCAGGATGAGGCGGGAGAAGGCCGGTCGGAGCAGGCCGCGACAGAAGAGAAGCCGGCCAAGGCGGAGGCTGTGTCGGCCAAAACTGCGAATGGGGCAGATCAGGCCAGTGCAGATGACGTGCCGGACAAGCGCTTTGCTATGCTGCCGTTCTCATGGGTGTTCATCGTGGTGGGAATGTGCGCCCTTTTGGGGTCGTTCTTGATCAAGTCCCTGCTCTGGAGTACTGCAGTGCTGCTGGTTGCCATTTTTATATTGAATATTCCGTTTGTACGCTGCTATAAGTATCCGCAGACCTGGTCGTTCTTCTTTGGCAAGTTCTTTACCGACGGGGTGTGGTGGTTCTTCCTGTTCTGGGCCCCGAGCTATTTCAGCAACCAGTTCCATGCTCCCGCCACAAGCGGTCTGGGCCAGGCGCTGATTTTCACGCTGTACCTGATAGTGACCGTCGTCTCGATAGGCGGAGGATATCTGCCCAAGATATTTGTCGAGAAAAGGGGGATGAATCCTTATGCCGGCCGTATGCTGGCGATGCTGATTTTCGCCTTTTTCCCGCTCGCATCGCTGTTTGCGCAGCCGCTCGGAGTCCATTTCAACTCCCCCTGGTGGTCGGCGGTACTGATTGGCCTGGCGGCTGCAGGACATCAAGCCTGGAGCGCCAATCTCTTCTCTACCGTGGGTGACATGTTCCCCAAAAAGGCCATCGCTACCATCACCGGCATTGGCGCCATGGCGGGCGGTATCGGGTCTATGTTTGTACAGAGGATTGCCGGCAACCTGTTCACTTATGCAGAAAATGCGGGCGAGGCGTTCGCATTTATGGGTTTTCACGGCAAGCCCGCGGGCTATTTTGTGATGTTCTGCTTCTGCGGCATCGCCTACTTGCTGGCCTGGGCTCTGATGAAGGCCCTGGTGCCTAAGTACAGGCCTATACAGCCTTAGCTGTTACGAGTTGTCCCGCAGTGAACGTTAGTTCGTCGGCCGCAGTGTTAAGCCTGCAAGCTAAATCTTTGAGAACCTCGCTTAATTGAATAAGCTCTTCTGGGGAAAAATCTACAAATCCACCCGTCCCGTCCCTGTTGTCCAGCTTGTGGTACAACCAAGAGGGAGATTTCCCCATACTGCGTGCGATATGCGAGAAATTAATGTCTGAAATAACGGGTCTAAGTGTATTCTTTGCTTCTGTTGCCATATTGAATATATACTTTACGCATTAATCAAACCATGGATACATGAGTTCTTCAACTCGCTTCATAATCTCATACTCGAACAATTCCTTGTTTTCCATCCATCCCTGTGCGGCTCTGAAGTTCCAAATCATATCCATCAATTCAGCCGCTTTTTCGTTAAACTGTTTTTTGGTCATACATCCAATAGCACAAACCTAATACAAAATTTCGTATCCGCCAAATGCAAGTAATGAACAGTGCGGTTCCTCTACAAAGAAAGGCATAGTAAATGAAATAGCCAAGCTTTTTTAGGGCCTGGCTATCAAGTATTTCTGTTTGTGAACGTTACCGCCGGACGCTACAAGATAGACGACAATATGGTGGAGAACAGCATCAGGCCGCTGGCCATAGGCCGCAAGAACTACTTGTTCTGCGGCGATGATGAAGCCGCCCAGAGGGCTGCCGTGGTCTACTCCCTGCTCGCCACCTGCAA
>JAFSUF010000019.1 GCA_017445425.1 Bacteroidales bacterium
AACCACTACCAACTGCACGATTATGCGCACGCGGGTGGGGATTGTGTTTCGCAGCAAAGAGAGCAGCAGGCTGGAGAAAGCCGTCACGATGGTTACCGAGAGGGCCATCACAAGGGCTCCCTTGAGCTGTACGGTTACTGCCAAAGATGAGCAGATACCGAGCACCAATACGGTGATTGGGTTGCTCTTGAAGAACGGTTTTGTATAGATATCCTTATTCATCTTATTCTGCTTTTACGGGTTCATTTTCACATTCTGCCTCGCAACCCTCTCCAGAGCAGCACTCCTTATCTGAGTCACAGCAGCCTTCTGCGCAGCACTCCTTAGATTCATCTCCGCACTGGCCGCAGCACTCTTTCGCAGCCGGACGGCTGGTCAGGAATGCCTTGTAAGCGCCGAGCCACTGTTCAAGAGATGTGCCCACAGCCTTGGATGTCATGGTAGCACCGGAGATAGCGTCAACGCCATTCTCTGAGCCGTTTGCGCCACCTTTTACTACTTTTACTGAAGAGAACTGACCTGCATCGGAGAGTTTCTTGCCACGGAACTGGGTATAGAAGGCAGGTTCTGCAATCTTTGCACCGAGGCCGGGAGTTTCGCTGGCGTGGTCAAAAATTGCACCGGCAACGGTTTCGTTGTCGTCTTCAACTGCAACATAACCCCAGATAGCACCCCACAAGCCTGCACCGTACATAGCCAGGATGTTGACCTTGCGGCCGTCGTCCATAGTGCATTCGTAAACGGGAAGCTTGACGTCGAGACCCTTCTTAAGGTTGGAATACTGAGATTTGAGGTCGATATCCTTGAAAGCGTCCACACCTTCCAGCACGTTGCCTTCTGCATCAATTGCAAAAGCGTTTGTGATGTGGTCGTTGTAGAGTTTCTAGAAATCGGCATTCTTGTCCACATTGCCGTCGGTAGTCTGACCCATGTTGGCAGCGAGCATGATGGTCTTCATCTTGGCCAGGTCCATGTTAGCCTGCTGCTTGTCCTTAAGTGCAGAGGCAGCAAAGGCCAGGATGGCCGCAACTATCACAACCAGAATGGTCGTGTAGATTACTGTATATGTATTGCTGTTTGTATTCATGGCATCGATGCGTTTAAACGGTTTTAGCTCTGCGCAGACGACGACGGATGTTAGCGCCTACGACCAGATGGTCAATCAGCGGAGCAAACGTATTCATCAGCAGGATAGAAAGCATCATACCCTCGGGATAACCCGGGTTGAACAGACGCAGCAACACTGCGAAGGCACCAATCAGGAAGCCGTAGATCCACTTGCCGGTCTCGGTCTGGGCGCTGGTAACAGGGTCGGTGGCCATAAACACGCAGCCGAATGCGAAGCCGCCCATAATCAGCTGATAGTATGCGGGAACGTCGCCCAGCAGACCCATCAGCAGGGCGCCGGCAACGCAGCTGAGCATTATCTTCCAGCTGCCCACGCCGGTGCAGATAAGAACCAGCGCGCCAAGCAGGATGCAGAGCGTGGAGGTCTCACCAATCGAGCCGGGAATCAGGCCGACAAACATATCCAATGCAGAGTAGTGCAGATTGCCGCTGGCCACCTCTGAGAGCGGAGTAGCGCAGGAGACTGCATCTACACCACATTTGTGGGCAACCCATACGGCGTCGCCGCTCATCATCTTGGGATATGAGAAGAACAGGAACGCACGTGCCAGAAGCGCGGGGTTCCAGATGTTCATACCGGTACCGCCAAAAACCTCCTTGCCGATGATCACTGCAAAAGCGACCGCGATTGCAAGCATCCACAGGGGGATGTTGACCGGCATTATGAGGGGGATCAGGAAACCTGTAACAAAGTAACCTTCGTTAACCTCTTCGCCCTTGATCTGGGCAAACATACATTCAAAAAAGAGACCTACGATGTAAGATACCAGATACAGGGGGAGTATCTTGAGGAAGCCTTTCCAGACAATCATCCAGAAGCCCCAGCCATAACCGTAGGCAAGGTTCATCTGGTAACCGATATTGTAGATACTGAAAAGGAATACGGGGATGAGCGCGATTATCACGGTAATCATAGTACGCTTGAGATCGACGCTGTCCCTGATGTGAGTACCGCGGCGGGTCACGGTCTTGGGCACGAAGAAGAAGGTCTCCATCGCATCGAAGAAAGAACCCAGGGCGCTCAGCTTGCCGCCCTTGCTGAAGGCCGGCTTCATTTTATCCAAAGTATTTCTCAGTGCGCTCATATTATGCCATCTCCTTTAACATTAGGTCTATACCGTCGCTCAGAATCTTCTGGATCTCAATCTTGGAAGGACATACAAACTCGCAGAGTGCGAGGTCCTCTTCAATGACTTCGTATATACCGAGGTTTTCCATTTTCTCTATATCCTTTGCAAGGCAAGCCTTGAGCAGATATACAGGGTAGATATCCATCGGGAGCACCTTGCCGTAAACATCGGAAACGACAAATGCGCGGGTGCCGCCGTTGGTATTTGTGTCCTGGTTATAGGTCTTCTTCTTATTGAGCCACGACCAGTACAGGTGGGAGTAGCTGAACTTTTTAAGGCGGAAAGGCTTGATCCAGCCCAGCATCTCGTAGTAGTCACCCTCTTCAAGGACAGTGACCTGGCTGTCAAAGAAGCCGAGGAAGCCGTCTGCTCCGACGCTCTTGCCGGTCAGGGCATCGCCGCTCACATAGCGGACATTGCCCTCTGCAGTATATTTGGCAACCGATTTAAGGCTCATACCCTGCACTCCCTTTACGTAGCAGGGCTCCTTTGCAGCAGGACCGGTGATTGCCACCAGGCGGGTCATATCATAGACGCCTGTACGCAGGCAGCGGCCGATTGCGGCGAGCGAGACGAGATCGACGGTCCATACAGTCTCACCCTTGTTGATGGGAGAGATGTGGTTGATCTGTACGCCTACGTTTCCTGCCGGATGCGGGCCGTCAAATGTGTGGAAAATGACTCCCTTGAGGTTGTGCATTGCGCTGCCGGCCTCTTTTGCCGCCGCCATACTGAAATGCACGCCACCCTTGGTCAGACGGCCGAGGGCGTCGATACCTGCTTGCAGGTTCTCCATCTGCCCCTCCATAATAAAGTCCGGATCGGGAGCGAGCGGAGCGGTATTCATTGCAGATACGAAGATGCTCTTGGGAGTATCCTCCGGGTTTGCTATGATGCCGTAGGGACGTTGTTTGATCATTGGCCAGAGGCCTCTCTCTAGCAGGGCGGAGCAAGTTGCCTGCCTGTCGAGCCGGCTGCAGTCAACCGCGTCAAACCTGACGCTCTGCTGCTCTTTACCGGCTTTGACAATCACAGCCAGAAGCTTGCGCTTGTCGCCGCGGACAACATGGTCGACCACACCGCTGCAGGGAGAACAGAAACGTACTTCCTGACGCATCTTGTCAACAAACAAAACGTCACCTGCCTGGACGCTGTCGCCCTCCTTGACGGCGAGCTTGGGCACCAGGGCTTTGAAATCGGTGGGTTTAACGGCAACAAGGTCAGGAGCAACAGTCTCTGCGATTTTAGCGGGGGCCTTGCCTGCGAGAGGTATATCCAGCCCCTTTTTCAATCTGATGTGTTCTGACATTATTAGAATTATTAATTGATAAGAAATATTTCTTTCAAAAACGCGCGCAAATTTACTAATTTCTTTAGGTTTTTCAACTATTTTTGTGGTATGAACCCAAGTGGAAACGAAGAGATAATACGGGGACTGAATGAGGCTCAGCGAGTGGCCGTAGAGAGCACTGAGGGCCCGCTTTTGATAGTGGCCGGGGCGGGCAGCGGCAA
>JAFSUF010000020.1 GCA_017445425.1 Bacteroidales bacterium
CTACGTAGTGTGGGATTCTTCGGGGGAGGGGATTGTTGTGGATCCCGGCAACAATTATCCCAAGGAGCATTCAGCCCTTGCTGATTTCATTGACAAGAATAATATCCTGCTGAAAGTCGTAGTGGCCACTCACGGTCACTACGACCACGTATGCGGGGCGGGTTTTATTAAAGAGCGCTACGGTGTGCCGTTTGCTCTTTGCAGCACGGACGAATATGTATATTGCACCAGCGCCTTTGACGGTAGCCGCTATCAGTTCAGTTTTGAACAGGTGCCCTATGAAATAGACCTCGCCTCAGGCTCTCCGGTACGCTTTGGCGAAACAGTTCTGAAACCGCTGCCCACCCCGGGACACACTTTAGGCGGCGTCTGTCTCTATTCGGAGCAGGCGAAAGTAATCTTTACCGGCGATACCATTATGTGCGGTACAGTCGGCCGCACCGACCTCAAGGGGAGCGACCACCCGACGCTGATGCGCAGCATCATTTCCCAGATACTGCCTCTGCCAGACGACGTGGAGATTTATCCCGGCCACGGCCCCCAGAGCTCCATCGGCTCTGAAAGGGCCTCCAATCCCTTCCTTAAATAATTATTTGCCGTTAAAAACGAAATAGTGGTATTTCATGTATGAAATAATCCATTACCTTTGTTAGTGAAAAGTACGGCCCGATTTTTATTGGTATGTGATTTTATGACTCTGCCGGCATTTTATTAATGTTAATCCTGATAATATGAAAAACAAACTGCCACTTTTCTTACTTGCAATAGTTTTGCTTCCTGTGCTATGTGGGTGTCCCAATCCTCCTGAGCCAGATGATCCGGATATCCTTGAACCTATTCAGGCAACCTACGATATCGGGGCAGACGGAGGTGAGTTCACTATTTCTGTAAAGACCAATACTACCCTGAGCGTCCAGAGCAACGTTTCTTGGATAAGTGTGCCCTCCAAGACCAAGGCCGCTACTGTCCAGACGGTAAAGTTGGTGGCAGAGGCAAACGGCTCCACCGATGAACGTACAGGTAAGGTGACGGTAAGCGGCGGTTCGCTGTCGGCGTCAATCACCATTGTCCAAGCCGGCAAGCAGAAGAGCGAAGATCCTTACATCAATATCGGCCAGACGACCTATACGATTGATTCTGACGGAGGTTCTCTTGACATAAATATCACCAGTAATGTGGCCTATACCGTCTCTTCCGACCAGTCATGGGCAAAGCCGGCCGGCGCCCGGGTCCAGGTTGATCCCAATCCTGCAAAAGAGGAGCGCAGTGCAAACATAACCTATTCTTACGGCGACATTTCCAAGTCCGTCCAGATTGTCCAGACAGGAGAGGATGATGTTCTCTCCAATGCCGGCAAATCCACCTATAATGTGCCTTATACAGGTGGTGAAATAGAGGTGAAGGTATCTTCAAATGTAGATTATACAGTCACTCCGTCGGCCGATTGGATTACCCAGGTGAAGACCCGTACAGTCACTACCGACATCCTGACTTTCACCGTCGCAGCCAACGATGGTGCTGCAAGGCAGGCAAGCATCGACATTGTCTTTGGCGAGACACTCTCATTCTCCGTTACGGTCAACCAGAATGCCTACGTGGCACCTTCTACTGATGACCCTTATCTGGAAGTATCTCCCAACGTGGTCAACGTGGATGAATTTGGCGGAGAGGTCACCGTGACAGTCAACGCCAATTACGAGTACATGGTTGACTGCGATGAAGACTGGATAACAATCAAGCAGACCGGCGAGACCTTTATATGCAGCATTGCCCCTAACGAAGATGACGCGGACCGCTCAGCGATGCTGATATTCTCAAGCCAAGGCCTGGTGGCATATCTCGCCATCAACCAGCTTGCACATGGCAGCAACATAGACCCGTTTGATGTAGGCTCCAACCTGAGCGTCAACGGTACTGCCAACTGCTATATCGTACCCAAAGCGGGCAAGTATTCCTTTGATGCCAGCGTTATGGGCAACGGCCCGCAGGGTTTCCTCTGGACTGACGAGGAGGCTGTTTCCCAGTTCTTGTGGCCCACTGAACTGGTGTCTGTCTCTTTCACCAATTACGGTTCGGAGAAGCCTAACCAGGCCTCTGTCCTGTGGGACGACAACAATGTGATAACAGATGTCAGCATAGACAGTGATCTGCAGGTTTCTTTCACGGCAACCGGCAATAAGGGCAACGCCGTAATCATTGTTAAGAACAAACAGATGGAACTGCTCTGGAGCTGGCATATCTGGTGTACAGATTCCCCTGCGCGCCTATATCACGAGTCGATTGACGGAACCCGTATTGTGATGCTCGACCGCAACCTCGGTGCCGTCAGCGCCAACCCATCCGACGGAACTGCCACTTTCGGATACTGGTATCAGTTTGGCCGTAAGGATCCCCTGAAGCTCTACTATGGGGTTGCATCCTCTATGGTTGAAGGCGATCAGAGCATGAAAGCATCCGTGTTGAATCCCACCACGATATACAAGTTTGTCGGCAAGGATACGGAGTGGTTCAACGGCTCCGTAACCACTATTACTGCAGACCTCTGGGGCAATCCGTACGCCCTGCACAACGGATCGGACCATATGTATCCCGCTGCTATGAGCGAGCTCCGCAAGACCATCTACGACCCATGTCCTCCGGGTTATATGGTTCCGCCGGAGTGGGCTTGGGACTCTTTCTCGATGGATAACTGTACTGTCGGCGACGGCGGACTGACATTTACCGTGGAAAATGGAGATGCCTTTTACCCGTTCGCAGGTTTCGGCGACCAGGGAGACGAATATGGCGGAGACAACGGATGGTACGGGTATCCCGGTTATACCCCCAACAGAAGCTCTGACAACAAATACCATCATAATATGCGCAATGTCGTGTGCTGCTGGTCTTCCGGAAGTGAACATGCATACCTGAGTACCAACCATACGTGGGATTATGGCAATTATCATCGTGTCAATCAGTTCGCTTATATGCAACATGAAGAGGCGAGCGATAATTTTGTGTGTGTCAACGAGAACTCCAAAGGCTTCCTTTATAACAAATATGCTCATGTCCGCCAGCGCTGCTGCAGTGTGCGCTGCATGAAAATGCAATAAACCAATTAATATATTATTATCAATATGAAGAAAACTTTACTACACCTTCTGGCTTCGCTGAGTATCTTCCTGTTATGGGGATGCCCTCAGCCTGAAGAGCCTGAATTGACTCCCGTCGAGTCCGAATACACAATCGGTGCAGGTGCTAGCGAATTCTTTGTCAAGTTCAAGACAAATCAGGATTGTTCCGTAAAGAGTGATGCCAGCTGGCTTACCGTACTGACCACCAAAGCCTCTGTTGTCAAATCGGTCACCATCTCGGCCGAGGCCAACACCACTACCAAGATGCGTACCGGTCACCTGACTATTTCTGCCGGCTCCCTGTCTGCTACAGTTACCGTTTACCAGGAGGCCAATGAGGAGAAATATATTGAGGTTTCACCCACATCCTTCACCGTAGGGGCTGAAGGCGGTACCATTGAACCCACAATCACCAGCAATGTAGAGTATCAAACCATTATCACAGTTGACTGGATAAGCGCTAACGGCAGCGCATTTGTCATCGCAGAGAATACCGATGGCGAGGGGCGCTCCGCGGTGATTACTCTCAAAGCAGGCGATATAATCAAGACAATTACCGTATCCCAGGCTGCTGCCGGTGAGTCGGTTGTACTGGAGAATGCCGGTACAGCTACCTATTCAGTGCCTGCAGAGGGCAGTGTAATTGAGGTTAAAGTCCGCTCCAACGTGGAATACACCGTTGAGTGCAGCGCTGACTGGATATCCCGGACAGAAACCAAAACCGTTCGCGTAGATGTGCTCAACTTTGCCGTTGCTGCCAACGAAGGGGATCCCCGTACCGCAACGATAATCTTCAAATATGGCGATGATATGTCGTTTGGCGTAACCGTAAGCCAGAGTGCCCATGCAGATGATCCTTATCTGGAAGTTTCACCTTCAGAGGTACGTTTCCCCGGTGAGGGCGGAAGCGCTGTTGTGGAAGTTGCTGCAAATTACGAATTCACAGCTGACTGTGATGACGAGTGGGTTACCGTTACCATAGACGGCAATATGATCAATATCACCGTTGCTCCCAATACCCTTATAGAAAGCCGCACCGCAATGATTATGGTATCCAGCGTGGGTATGGTTGAATATGTCACCGTAAAACAGGATGCAGCAGAGAGTGAAGAGGATCCGTTCGATGTAGGCAGCGACCTGAGTGTTAACGGTACTGCAAACTGCTATGTGGTACCCAAGGCCGGCGAGTTCAGCTTTGATGCATCTGTAATGGGCAACGGTCCCGACGGCTATCTCTGGGATGGTACGCAGGGTACCGATCTGCACCTGTGGCCTTATCACCGTGAGGAGGTTTATTTCAGTACAAGCGACGTGCCGCCCGCCAAGGCTATCGTCATCTGGGACGACAATGAGGTAATTACCAATGTATGGTATGATGCTGAGACAAAGCGTATCTCATTTACCGCTACCGGCAACAAGGGCAACGCCCTGATCGGTTTGTTCGACAAGAATGCAACCCAGTCTACCGTTGACAGAAATGCCAGTCTGGCCTACTGGAGCTGGCATATCTGGTGTACAGACTCTCCCAAGCGCTTTATCCAGTACGATGAAAAGGAGGATGATTATGAGATCCTTGACCGCAACCTTGGTGCCACAAGTGCAGATCCCGCAGACGGAGAAGCCACCTATGGCTATTTCTACCAGTTTGGCCGCAAGGACCCTATCAAAGGATATGACGGCATTGCGGGCAAACAGAAAGCAGCCCAGCAGGAGCTCAAACATTCTGTAAACCATCCGACATATTTCTACAGGTTGAATACAAAGACTACGGAGTGGTTCAACGACGGCAAATCATCTCTTGCTACCGTGACTGCCGACCTGTGGGGCAATCCGGCATGGAAGTTTGCCTCCACCGCCAACATCCACCCTTACCAGGCTCTGCGTTCCGAGCTCGTTAAGACCATCTACGACCCGTGCCCTCCCGGATATATGGTTCCCCCCGAGACAGCATGGACCGGCATAGACCCCGAGTCTATAACTCTCCTGGACAACGGTGTACTGATCCCCACCGCATCGGGCGACAGCTTCTATCCGTTCGCCGGCTACATTTCTGACCTGTGCTCCTGGGAAGACAATTCCATGGGATATTACGCATACAACGGATGCACTATTACCCGTCGCGAGAAGAGGACCGCTAGGGTGTACAGCTCATATACCGGCTGTTATTCGGAGTGGGTTACAAATCCTATTCAATTTGACTATTACGGCGGCTGCAGCCTGAGTGTACAAATAAATGACGGCGACCCCATTACCAAGGACTATCTTG
Organism: Bacteroidales bacterium; assembly: GCA_017445425.1. GTDB lineage: Bacteria > Bacteroidota > Bacteroidia > Bacteroidales > UBA932 > Equibacterium. The sequence continues at coordinate 5,380 of JAFSUF010000020.1, forward strand.
TATATGAAGCCATGTACCAGACCAACCGCCAGCGTGGACACAACGTCCGCTGCGTTAAGGAGTTCAACAAATAGCCAATTTGAAGATTATTGGAATTCAGGGTGGCCGCCAAATCGGGCGGCCACCTTTTTTATTTTATTATGTCATCTTAAATACATATCTTTACAGATTGATTTAATACGGATTACTACACGTTTTCTTTATGAAATGAGTGAAGACAACACCATCATCTCCATCGAACACATCTCCAAGAAGTTCGGTGACAAACGTGTTCTGGACGACATCAGCCTGAGCATCAAGAAGGGCGAGTTCGTCACTATCCTCGGCCCGTCAGGCTGCGGTAAAACAACTACTCTGAGAATCATAGCGGGTTTTGAAACTCCCGATGAGGGAAATCTGTACATCGGCGGCAATCTGATGAACAATGTGCAGCCGCACAAACGGCCGGTGAACACTGTTTTCCAGCGTTATGCGCTTTTCCCGCATCTCAATGTTTACGACAACATCGCTTTCGGCCTGAAGCTGCAGGGGGTGGCAAAAGACGAGATTGAGACCCGCGTCATGCGTGTCCTCAAAATGGTCGGAATGACAGATTATGAGTGGCGTAACGTCGATTCCCTTTCCGGTGGCCAGCAGCAGCGTGTGGCAATCGCCCGCGCAATCGTCAACCGGCCTACGGTATTGCTTCTGGACGAACCGCTCAGCGCCCTGGACCACAAGATGCGCAAGGATATGCAGATAGAGCTAAAGCAGATGCACCGCACGCTGGGCATCACCTTTGTATATGTAACGCATGACCAGGAGGAGGCGCTCACGCTGAGCGACACGGTGGTCGTAATGAACGAGGGGGTAATCCAGCAGATAGGTTCACCGACCGATATCTACAACGAGCCTGTCAACTGCTTCGTGGCAGATTTCATAGGGGAGAGCAACATCTTTAACGCAACTATGATTGAGGACCGCAAGGTTGAGTTCATGGGGATAGAGTTCGATTGCGTCGATGAGGGTTTCGGAGAGAATGTCCCCGTGGATGTCGTGGTCCGTCCGGAAGATATCTACATCATGCCGCGCACAGACAAGGGCCAGTTCGACGGTGTGGTTTCAAGCTGCATTTTCAAAGGTGTACACTATGAGATGATTGTCAACACTCCAGACGGCTACGAACTCATGATTCAGGATTACAACCCGTTCGAGGCCGGGATGGAGGTGAGCATGATCATAAAGCCGAACGACATCCAGGTGATGCGCAAAGAGCGTGTATGCAACTCATTCGAGGGAGTAATGGCCGAAGCGGACCATGTCGAAATACTCGGCTGCGAATTTGAGTGTAAGCCGCAGGAGGGCATTGCCGCCGGGGACAAGGTGAGGGTAGAGGTGGATTTTGACAAGGTGGACCTCACCGACGACAAGCGCGACGGCGTATGCGATGGAGATATCACCTTTATTCTTTATAAGGCGGATCACTATCATCTTACGGTCAAGGCAGAAAACGGCGAAAACATATATGTGGATACCCAGGATGTCTGGGAGGACCGCGACATAGTGGGCATCAACATCCGTCCCGAAGATATGCGTATAACCAAGATAGAAGAAGCAGGGGCATAAGATGAAAATATCCAACATCTTTTCCCGTCGCAGCAGCTGGAGCCTTCCTTATGTGGTGTTTCTGCTGTTGTTTGTTGCGCTGCCGCTGATCCTGATTATGGTTTACGCCTTCTTTGACGAGGGCGGGAACTTCACGCTGTCCAATCTGACCCGCTTTTTTGGCGATTCTGACGCCCTGAGCACCTTTGCCGTATCAATTGAAATAGCGATAGAAAACACCGCGATATGCCTGCTTCTGGGCTATCCTGTGGCATGGATACTGGCCAACAAGAGATACAACCGCAGCGCCGTGACCATCATCATCTTTATCCTGCCGATGTGGATCAACGCCCTGATGCGTACGCTGGCCACCGCCGACCTGTTCAATATGCTGGGCATTCCGCTTGGTAAAGGGACGCTCCTGTTCGGTATGGTATATGACTACCTGCCGTTCATGATTTATCCGATTTACAATGTGCTCAGGCGTATGGATCCATCCTACGCGGAGGCGGCGCAGGATTTGGGTGCAAAACCCTCCGGCGTATTCCTGAACGTGACACTTCCGCTTTCGCTTCCCGGAATCACCAGCGGCATAATGATGGTGTTCATGCCCACCGTGAGCACGTTTGCCATATCGGAATTCCTCACAAACAACAAGATTAAACTGTTCGGTACCATAATCCAGGAGAACATCAACTCCTCAATGTGGAACTATGGTGCTGCGCTGTCTTTTATAATGCTGATTATCATTGGTATATCCACTCTTCTCGGCGGTAGCGGCGAGGAGGACGCGCAGGTGCAGGGAGGGCTTATATAGGGTATGAAAAAGTTTTTTGCACGTGCTTTTCTGGCATTGATCCTGCTGCTGCTCTATGCACCGCTGATTTTCATCGCCATATCTTCATTTACAGAGAGCCGTGTGCTGGGCAACTGGACCGGTTTCTCCACCAAACTCTACGGCAACCTCTTTTCCGGCTCGATGCAAGGGGCGGCAGGGTCGCTTATGACGGCTGTGTATAATACACTGATAATCGCCCTGATAGCGGCGCTGGTGGCGACACTTCTCGGGACACTGGCCGCTATAGGTATCTTTTATTCTCGAGGCCGCGCCAAGAATGCGGTGATGTTCCTCAATAACATCCCGATGGTGAATCCCGATGTGATAACCGGTGTCTCTCTGTTCTTGCTGTTCGTGTTCCTCGGGATAACCCAGGGTTATGTCTCGGTCATACTGGCGCACATAACATTCTGTACTCCTTATGTTGTTCTCAATGTGCTTCCCAAACTGCACCAGATGAACTCCAATACATATGAGGCCGCGCTTGATCTGGGGGCGACTCCCGGCCAGGCACTCCGCAAGGTGATGATTCCGCAGCTGCTGCCCGGGATGCTCACAGGTTTCATCCTCTCTTTCACCATGTCCCTCGACGACTTTGCGGTGACCTTCTTCACGAGGGGTACCATAGGGTTGGAGACCCTCTCCACATACATCTATACTGATGCTCGCAAGGGCGGCCTGACTCCGGAACTCAGGCCTCTGATGACTATTATATTCATTGTGGTTTTCGCGCTGCTCGTGATTATCAACATCCGTCAGGAGCGCGCGGCAAAGAAAAAAGCTCTTATAAAGTAATGAGAAGATTGTTTTCCTTTGCAGCTTTGGCTGCATTGCTCCTGTTGGGCGGCTGCAAGACCGACCGGAGCACCGTACTCAAAGTTTACAACTGGTCTGACTACATCGACGAATCTGTGATTGAGGAGTTCGAGAACTGGTACGAAGAACAGACGGGCGAGAAGGTCCGGGTTATCTACCAGACATTTGACATAAACGAGACGATGCTCTCAAAGATTGAGCGCGGGCATGAGGATTTTGACGTGGTATGCCCCTCTGACTATATTATAGAGAGGATGCTGAAAAACGATCTCCTGCTCCCTCTGAGCCGCGATTTTGGAGAGACGCCCAATTATATCGATGACAACCTTTCACCCTATATACGTGCCCAGTTTGACAAGATAGACGGCGGCGACAAGAATGCCAACGATTATGCTGTTGGCTATATGTGGGGCACGACAGGTATCCTTTATAACGCAAAATATGTCACCGATGAAGAGGCATCTACCTGGGATGTTATCCGCAATACCAACCTGTCCGGCCGCATCTTCATAAAAGACTCACCCAGAGATGTTTACTCTCAGATTATCCTCTATCTGCACCAGAAAGACATAGAGGAGGGGAGAGTCACCATGGATGAGCTTATGAACTATACTTGCGAAGAGGATCTCGCTGCCGTAGAGGCATATATGAAGCAGGTTAAGCCGCTCGTAGCAGGCTGGGAGGCCGATTTTGGTAAGGATCAGATGACGCAAGAGCTTGGTTATGTGAACCTTACGTGGAGCGGCGATGCCGTATGGGCAATAGAAGAGGGCAAAACGGTAGGGGTGGACCTCCGTTATGTGTGCCCTAAAGAGGGTTTTACTGTATGGTTTGACGGTTGGGTAATCCCCAAGTATGCACAGAATGTGAAGGCTGCCAACTATTGGATCAATTTTATGAGCCGTCCCGATATTGTTATCCGCAATGTCGATGTGACCGGCTATGTGTCTGTTTCCGGTTCACCTGAAGTGATGGATGCATTCATCAACGAGGATTGCGAGCCTGTTGATGTAAGCTATTTCTTTGGCCCACAGGCTACTGCAGTAAAACTTGATCCTGTGCTTTATCCAGACAAAGCTACAATTGCGAGGAGCACCATGGAGCATGACTGGGGAGAGCATACCGCAGACCTTGTGGCTATGTGGAATGGCGTAAAAGGCAATAACATGAATATCACAACTGTGATTATCCTGGTTGTCGCTGCCGTAGTGGTGCTCGCGCTGATTGTGTCCCGTATGAAGAAGGCAAAATCGCGCAGAAGCAGCCGCAAATATATCGGTAAGAACGCCCGCAAACGCAGATAATTGACCTTGAGTCAACATTTATCTATTTTTTACACAATTTATATTATGTAAAATAGGGTTTTTGGAAGCCCCCCTTTTATGGAAGACGACGTTAAAATATCTCTTACTCCGCTTGCCGAGCGGATGCGTCCCACTAATCTCGATGAGTTTGTGGGACAGCAGCATCTGCTCGGGCCCGGCGCGGTCCTGCGCAAGATGATTGAGAGCGGCTCAATGTCATCTTTCATTCTCTGGGGTCCTCCCGGATGCGGCAAGACGACTTTGGCGCGGATTATCGCCCACACGCTGCAGCGGGATTTCTACACGCTGTCGGCCGTTACCAGCGGTGTCAAAGATGTACGCGAGGTTATCGCCAAGGCATCTTCCAACCGTATGTTCGCCGTACATGGCGCCCCCATCCTTTTTATAGACGAGATACACCGTTTCAACAAGGCGCAGCAGGACGCTCTTCTGGGCGCCGTGGAAAGCGGCATCGTGGTGCTTATAGGCGCCACGACGGAGAACCCATCTTTCGAGGTTATCAGTCCGTTGCTCTCCAGGTGTCGCGTATATGTTTTCAAGTCGCTGGAGGTCAAGGATTTAGATGTGCTTTTAGAGCGCGCACTCGCCACGGATGCGGAGCTTAAATCGCTGAAGGTTAAAGTTTTAGAGAAAGAGGCGCTGTTCCGTTTCAGCGGCGGTGACGGCCGCAAGATGCTCAATATACTGGAGCTGGTATGCACCAATCAGGCTGCATCTGGAGAGGTTATTATTGATAATAAGACGGTTACAGAAATCCTTCAGGAAAATATCGCTCTCTACGACAAGAACGGTGAGCAGCACTACGATATAATATCGGCATTTATAAAAAGTATGCGCGGCAGCGACCCTAACGGCGCGATTTACTGGATGGCGCGTATGCTAGCCGGCGGCGAAGATCCGCTGTTCATTGCCCGCCGCATGCTGATACTTGCCAGCGAAGATGTCGGCCTCGCCAATCCCAATGCCGCACTCCTTGCCCAGGCGTGCTTCAACGCCGTCCATCAGGTCGGAATGCCGGAGGCGCGCATTATCCTGGCAGAAACCTGCATCTACCTTGCCACATCACCCAAGAGCAACAGCGCATATATGGCAATCGACGCCGCTCTGGAGGCTGTCGGCAAGGGGACTCCCCTGCCCGTTCCGCTACATCTGCGCAACGCCCCCACTTCCCTTATGAAAGATCTGGGCTACGCGAAGGATTATAAGTACGCACACGCATTCGAAGGGAATTTCGTGGATCAGGAGTTCCTGCCCGATGAGATTTCCGGCACCCGCTTTTACGAACCCGGCGACAATGCAAAAGAAGCGCCCCTCAGAGAGCGTTTAAGGCGTCTCTGGGGCGAAAAATACAATTACTGAGATGTCCAGACGTAAAGAGAAACCCTTGCTTGAAAACGTCCGTATCGAGGCTGTCGCGGCCGAGGGGAATTCACTTGCCCACGTGGATGGCAAAGTGCTGTTCGTGCCGCAGACAGTGCCTGGAGATGTGGTGGATGTGCAGGTACGCAAGGCGCGCAAGGGTTATCTTGAAGGTTATGTCACCCGTCTGGTGACCCCTTCCCCGCATCGTTTGCAACCGGTCTGTAAGCACTATGGCGACTGCGGCGGCTGCAAATGGCAGATACTTCCCTATTCCATGCAATTGGAGGCAAAGCAGCAGCAGGTGGTGGACCAGCTTTCACGCATAGGGCATCTCTCTTTGCCGGAGATATCACCTATCCTGGGCAGCGAGCGGCAGTATTTCTACCGTAATAAACTCGAATATACATTCTCTTCACGGAGGTGGGTCCTGAGGGGCGAAGACCCGGAAAGCATCTCCCCTGCCGACCGCTGCGGACTCGGTTTCCACGTGGGCGGAATGTTTGACAAGGTTCTGGACATCGAATTCTGTCATCTGCAGGCTGAGCCTTCTAACGCACTTCGCAACTTTGTGCGCTCTTATGCAGTCGATAACGGATTGTCGTTCTTTGACCTGCGAGAGCAGACCGGCCTGCTTCGCAATATGGTTGTGCGCACCGCCTCCACGGGTGAGGTTATGGTTACGGTGGTGTTCGGTCCGGAAGGAGTTGAATCGACCTTTGGTGAAGATCTCTGCGCAGCAGATCCGGTCGGGATATCGCGATTAACGCTGACTCCCGGTTCCCCCGCTGCAGATCTGCTGGATGCTATAATTAAAGAGTTCCCGCAAATCACATCGCTTAACTATGTGATTAACAGTAAACGGAATGATACTTTCAACGATCTTGAAACCCATACCTGGGCCGGTCGGGACTGCATTTACGAGCAGATGGAATCACTTCGTTTCAAAGTCGGGCCAAAGTCCTTCTATCAGACCAACAGTGATCAGGCATACAGGCTTTATTCAATTGTCCGTAGTTTCGCTTTAGATGAAAAGAAACTTGCTGCTGACAATAAATATGTTGCAGTTCCTGATAATCCTGTAGTTTACGACTTGTACACCGGTACCGGCACCATTGCGCTGTTCTTGTCGGCCATTGCTTCAAAAGTGGTTGGAGTTGAGTATGTCCCCGAGGCCATAGAAGATGCCAGGACAAACGCCGTACTTAACGGAATTGATAATTCAGTTTTCTATGCAGGTGATATGAAAGATGTTTTAAATACTTCTTTCATAGAGAAAAATGGCACTCCATCTATAGTTGTTCTTGACCCTCCTCGCGCCGGTATTCATCCTGATGTCGCCGAAGTGTTGATGGCTGCCTCCCCCGCCAGAATCGTTTATGTCAGTTGCAATCCGGCTTCGCAGGCGCGCGATCTGGCCTTATTTACAGATTTATACGATATTCTTGCCGTTCAGCCAGTTGATATGTTCCCGCAGACCCATCACGTGGAAAATGTTGTTTATATGGCTAAACGCTTGATAATGTAATACTGAAACTAATATGTTATACGATACTTCATCCGCAACGATATGCGCCCAGGCGTCTGCGCCGGGTCAAGGTGCAATTGCAATTATCAGAGTCAGCGGCCCTTCTACTTTTGAGATTGTCTCAAAAGTGTTTAAATCCAGAAAGGGTAAGAGACTTGAGGATATCAAAGGTTATTCGCTTTGCCGGGGTTCGATCTATAAGGAAGACGGTTCTGTTTTGGATGATGTGCTGGTAAGTGTTTTTCACTCCCCCGCCTCATATACGGGAGAGGATATGGTAGAAATTTATTGTCACGCCTCCGCATATATAGTATCCGAGGCCCTGAGGGCGCTTGTCACTTACGGCTGCCAATGCGCCGCCCCGGGGGAATTCACCCGGAGAGCATTCGTTAATGGCAAGATGGACCTCGCACAGGCTGAGGCTGTTGCAGACATCATTGCAAGTGAAACCGCAAGCTCGCACAAGATTGCCATACAGCAACTCAAAGGTGGATTTTCCAGCGAACTGAACCAGATGAGAGAGCAGCTTCTTCACATAGTCTCCCTGATGGAGCTGGAGCTCGACTTCAGTGAAGAAGATGTAGAGTTTGCAGACCGTTCCGAGCTGCGCGGACTCCTTGGCAAGACATCTTCCCATATATCGGAACTTATCTCAAGTTTTAAGTTAGGAAATGCTATAAAAAACGGTGTTCCAGTGGCGATTGTAGGCGCGACGAATACAGGTAAAAGCACACTGTTGAACGCACTTTTAGGCGAAGACCGCGCAATAGTGTCATCCATCGCCGGCACCACCCGGGATACAATTGAAGACACTATGAATATCGGCGGGATACTGTTCCGGTTTATCGATACAGCCGGTATCCGACGCACCGTGGAAACAATAGAGATAGCCGGCATTGAGAGGACATACTACAAAATCAAGCAGGCATCCGTAGTAATGCTGGTGCTCGACTATACCCGCCAGGACGATTTTGAAGAATCCGTAAAGAATTTATCAGTTAATTTAGGTGGTGGCGACCAACGTATTATTATACTGTTGAATAAGATAGATGAAAAACCGGTTATAGTAACCAGCCTCTTCGAGGGTCGGGACCCGGAATCCATCACCCCGGAAGAGAACATCAGCAAGGTGTGCGACATAATCTCAGCAATCGCCGCCGACAACAACCTCTCCCCCCTCGCCATACTCCCCATATCTGCAAAGAAACAGATCGGTCTCGATGAACTCCGCACCGTCATAACCCACTCCTTCCAATCCGCAATCCCTGTCACGGAATCAGTCCTGGTCGCAAACCTGCGCCATTACACAGCACTCAAAGAGGCTTACGACGCCCTCCTGAAAGCCTCCGTAGCCCTCGACGAAAACAGCCCCTCCGACCTCATCTGCCAGGACATCCGCGAAGCCCTTTACGCCATCGGCACCATCGTCGGCGAAATCTCCACCGACGAAGTCCTCGGAAACATATTCAGTAAGTTCTGCATCGGAAAGTAGTTGATTATCAACAATTTAATGCATCTATCGACATCTAACTGACTCTCACCTCGTTAGGGGTTCAGAGGTTTAATGTTTAACAGTTAGATTTCTATGCATCTCGAAACTTATTTGCCGACTTTTGTACCTTATTTGTACCTTTGCGGTACAAATGGTCCGTTGTACACCGACCTCTTGGCTTAACTCGTGAAGGGTTTGAACAACCTTGAACAACCTTGAGCATCGTTGAACAACGAAATTTGGCAGAAAGTAGACTATGCTGCGCAAGTACCCCTATGGAC
>JAFSUF010000002.1 GCA_017445425.1 Bacteroidales bacterium
AACGGATTAGGATATTCTTCAGCAGTGTGCAGAGCGTGTTCGCGCCGGAGCGGGCAATGTTAGGGCTGTATATCCGGCAGGATGCGCTGCTGGGGAAGTTCTTTGAGACTTTTCTGTTCGAGGATGTCCCGGCTAACGAGGCCTCGTCGCAGCAGGTGTACCTGAGCGAGGTGGAGATGAGTGATATCTATCTCGGCCTTTATGGCAACCGATATGGCTATGAGGATGCGGAGGGCGTGTCACCTACGGAGCGGGAGTATGACCGTGCCGCAGAGTTGCATAAAACGCGTCTGATTTTCATCAAAAGTATCGATGAGGAGCACCGGCACCCGAAGGAGTCGGCCTTGATTCAAAAGGTGGAACGCGATATCGTGCGGAAGACGTTTGTGGATGCGGAGGGGCTGCGGACATCGGTGTATGCGTCGCTCGTTCGTTATCTGGAGGAGAAGGAGTATATCCGCTGGCAGCCATTTGATGCGGCGTTTGATACGAATGCGACGCTTGCGGATCTGGATGAAGACAAGATGCATGACTTCATTGTGACAGCTCGGAGGAAACGCGGATTTCCGCTTGCGGAGGATTCGTCGGCCGAGAAATTGCTGACGCATCTGTCGCTGATGGATGAACGGGGCCGGATTTCGAATTCGGCTGTGCTGCTGTTCGGCAAGAGGCCGCAACGTTTTTTCATTACCTCGTAGGTGAAGTGCGTGCAGTTTTTCGGGAATGTGGTGGAGAAACCGCTTCCGGCATATCAGATATGCCGTGGGACACTGTTTGAAATGATAGACCAGGCGACGGCTTTTGTGATGGACCGTGTGGACCTGGCGGTAGGGACGCGAGCTGAAGGGAATACGGCTTCGGTGCCGACGAAATATGAGTTGCCACCGGATGCGGTGAAGGAGGCTATTGTGAATGCTGTGGCGCACAGGGATTATACCAGCAACGGGAGTGTGCAGGTGATGCTGTTCCGCAACAGGCTGGAGGTTTGGAACCCGGGGCAGTTGCCTTATGGCTTGACGGTCAATAAGCTGACTGTGCCGCACAAGTCGTTGCCTGCGAATCCGTTGATTGCAGATCCGTTGTTCTGGACCGGTTATGTGGATAAGGTGGGAACAGGTACCGAGGACATAGTGAACCTGTGCAAGGCCGAAGGGCTGAAGACTCCGGAGTATCATCAAGAGGAGGATTTCAGGGTGGTGATTTGGCGGAGTGATCCAGGGGTGATCCAGAGCGATCCAGAGCGATCCAGAGTTGGTGGAGGCTATTTACAAGTTAATATGTGAGCATCCTTCTATTTCCAGGGCAGAATTGTCTAGAAGGCTTGACACGAGTGAGCGTCAAGTGAGGAAGGCTATTGATGTGTTGCGGGATAAGAGGATAAGGCGCATTGGAGGAGATTCGGGCGAGTGGGAGATTATCGGATAGAATTCCATTGATTATGAATATTTACGTAACATATTGTATCATCGCTGCCATTCTGGTGGCGGCGGAGCTGGTGTATTTCCGCATTGCGGACAGGTTTAACGTCATCGACAAACCCAATGAGCGGAGCTCGCACACGACGATTGTGCTCCGAGGGGGCGGTATTGTCTTTTCGCTGTCGATGATTGTGTGGGCTGTTTTGATGGCGGTGCAGGGGAAGAGCATTGCGGAGTATCTGCCATTCTTGTGCGGGCTGCTGCTCGTGGCGGGGGTGAGCTTCTGGGATGATGTGCATTCGCTGCCGGACAGCGTGCGCCTCGTTGTACAGTTCGTGGCGACGGGGCTGATGTTCTGGAGCATTGTGCTCGCGACTGGTGGGCTTGCTGGGATGCCGTGGTACTGGGTGGTGGCGATTGGCATTGTGGCGCTGATTGTGTTTGTGGGCGCGACGGATGTGATTAACTTTATGGACGGTATCAATGGGATAACGGCGGGGTATGCGCTGGCGGTGCTGGTGCCGTTGGTGCTGGTGAATCGTACTGACGGTTTTATCGATGAGTCATACCTGGTTGCCGCAATACTTGGCGTGCTGGTGTTCAGTTTCTTCAACTTCAGGCTGAAGGGAAAGGCTAAGTGCTTTGCAGGGGATGTGGGAAGCATCGGGATTGCGTTTATTATGTTGTTTGCGATCGGCTTGCTAATTGCAAGGACGAGTGACGTGACGTGGCTGGTGTTCCTGCTGGTATATGGCGTGGATGGCGTTTGTACGATCGCGCACCGGATTATGCTGAATGAGAACCTGGGCGAAGCGCACAGGAAGCATGCCTATCAGTTGATGGCGAATGAATTGGGAATGAGTCATGTAGTGGTATCTATCTTCTATATGGCTCTCCAATTGGCCGTCTCGCTGGTGATGGTCTATCTCGTCCCTAACACGCCTCTGGCACACTGGATATATCTCGTTGCGGTCCTCATCCTCCTCGCCCTTGCGTATCTCCTCTTCATGAAGAAGTACTACCATCTGCACGCAGAATACCTTGAAACGCTGAAGAAATGAAAATAACACAATCTTTACTGGATGAGTTGACCGCCCAAGCAAAAGCTTCGCCCCGTCTTCGTATGAATTATGACCTGCGGAATTCTTCTGAAGATGGCTCGCAGCGGATGCTGAATGCGATTGAGCCGGGGAGTCCGCTGCCCATTCATCGTCATCGGCAAAGCTCGGAGACGGTAGTGTGTCTGCGGGGCCGGCTGCAGGAGGTATTCTATAACGACGCGGGTAGTTCGACAGGCTCGCCAAACTTAGTGGAGGCGGAGGTCATCGAGCTGGCACCTGACGGGCCGGTCGTTGCATTGAACATCCCCATCGGCCAGTGGCACACGGTGCGCTCGCTGGAGTCCGGCACTGTGATCCTGGAGTGCAAGGACGGGGCGTACGAGCCCCTCGGCCCGGAGGATATAATGAAATAGTTTATGACCCAGGACGAACTCTGGCTTGCCAAATGGCAAGACGCCATCGACTTTCTGGAAACAAACCACCGCAAACCCTCCAAGTTTGTCCCGGAGGAACGCTATATGCGCTCCTGGTGGAAGCACAACAAGAAACTGATGAATGCCGGCACGATGAAACCGGAGCGGGTGGAGATGTTCCGGCAGCTGCTGGAAATAGGGGAGAAGTACAAACATGTGAATCAGTATCAATAGCTGAACATTTGTGAAAACTTCCCATGAAAAATACTACCTTTGTCAATGTAAAAGAGTTACCATATATGAGTGTTTTTAAAGACAAGACGTTGCTGATTACGGGCGGTACAGGCAGTTTCGGCAATGCGGTGCTTAACAGGTTCCTACGGACCGATATCGGCGAGATTCGTATCTTCAGCCGCGACGAGAAGAAACAGGATGATATGCGCCATGACTTCCAGGCTCGGATGCCTGAGGTGGCCGGCAAGATAAAGTTCTACATCGGCGATGTGCGCAACCGTAGCACGCTTAAGTATGCGATGAAGGGTGTGGACTACGTGTTCCATGCAGCTGCGCTCAAGCAGGTGCCTTCGTGCGAGTTCTTCCCGATGGAGGCTGTCAAAACCAACGTGATAGGTACCGACAACACCCTCGATGCCGCTATCGATGCAGGCGTTAAGTGCGTGATTTGCCTTTCCACGGACAAAGCCGCCTATCCTATCAATGCGATGGGCATCACCAAGGCCATCGAGGAGAAGGTGGCGATTGCCAAATCACGATACTCTGGTGTGACTAAGATCTGCTGCACCCGTTATGGTAATGTGATGTGCAGCCGTGGCAGCGTGATTCCGCTGTGGATCGACCAGATCCGCAAGGGGAATCCAATCACTCTTACGGAGCCGAAGATGACCCGTTTCATTATGTCCCTCGAAGAGGCCGTGGACCTGGTGCTCTTTGCCTTCGAGAACGGAGAGAACGGAGACATCCTGGTGCAGAAGGCCCCCGCCTGCACCATCGGCACACAGGCAGAAGCGGTGTGCGAGTTGTTTGCTCATCAATGGGGAACGGCCCTTCGACAAGCTCAGGGACCGGATGCTGAGCCGGTTCCTGAGACTGCCGAAGGGGTCGAAGCATCTATCACCGACCAAATCAAGGTGATCGGTATCCGCCACGGAGAGAAGATGTACGAGACGCTGCTCACCAAGGAAGAGGCTGCCAAGGCCGTGGATATGGGCAATTTCTACCGCGTGCCGGCCGACAACCGAGACCTTAACTACGACAAGTATTTCAAGGAGGGCGATGCCAAGCGTGCCACCATTGAGGAGTTCAACTCCGATAATACCCGCCGTCTGAACCTTGAGGAGACGAAGGCCAAGATTGCATCTCTGGAATACATTCAGAATGAGCTTAATGGCGTGCCGAATATTGTAAAATAATGATAATACTCGTTACTGGCGCCAAGGGATTCGTAGGCAAGAACCTGTGCGCACAATTGAAGAATATCCGGGATGGCAAGGCACGGAACTATGGGATTCAACCGGCCCTTCGACAGGCTCAGGGACCGGTTGCTGAG
>JAFSUF010000021.1 GCA_017445425.1 Bacteroidales bacterium
CGGAGCAACTTCCGGCGCAGGCTCTGCCGCAACACTCTCCGACTTGGGCTTGCGGCCCCGTTTCTTCGGGGCGGCAGGGGCCTCTGCATCGGGTTGCAATGCCGCCTGTGCAGCCGTCTTGGTCTTGGTAGCACGGGTTCTCTTTATAGGCTCGCTGCTCTGGATGGCCTGTTCGTCCAGGATAACATACACGAGGTCCTTCTCCGATATGGATTCGGGCTTTTTGACTTTAAGCTTTTTGGCAATCTCTATCAACTCTTCCCTACTCTTGCCATTGAGTTCTATTATGTCGTACATATAAATATTTGATGATAAAATGGAGGGCTCAAGAATCCCGCCCCCCTTATGAGATGTGCAAATGTAACACGAAAAGGCGGAAATGCAAACTTATCTTGCGATAATTTTTCCCTGCATCTGCATTTTAAGAGTGAGCGCAGCTGCCGCCGCAGCTGCCGCAAAATCATCTCCCCGTGAGGCGTAAATAATACCCCTTGAGGAGTTTATCAGCACCGAGCAGCGGTTGTTTGCACCGTTTTTCAAGACATCCTCCACACTGCCGCCCTGGGCCCCTACGCCGGGCACCAGGAAAAAGTTGTCGGGGCAGAAGGTGCGTATCCGGGCGAGCATTTCCGGCCGGGTGGCCCCGACCACAAACATCAGGTTGTCGGGAGTGCCCCACTGCATGGCGGTCTCAATCACGCTCCGGTAAAGGTCGCCCTGCAGCTCAAAATCTTCTGCCGAAGCGTTGGAGGTGAGCCCCAGCACCACCGCCCACTTGTCCTTGTAGGCGAGGAAAGGCTCCACCGAATCGCGCCCCATATAGGGAGCCACAGTCACCGCATCGCAAGGCATATTATCAAAAAAAGCCTTTGCATACCGGCCGGCGGTGTTGCCAATATCGCCACGCTTGGCATCGGCAATCACCATCTTCTCAGGGTAGTGCTCCTTTATATAGGCCACCGTCATCTCCAACTGCTGCCAGCCCCAGCTGCCATAACACTCATAAAAAGCGGTGTTGGGTTTGTAGCACACCGCATACTGGGCGGTAGCGTCTATAATCTCGCGGTTGAAGATGAACAGGGGATACTGCTCTCCGTCCAGCGCTGCCGGGAGGCGGTCCAAGTCGGGGTCGAGGCCCACGCAGAGACAGCTCTGAAGCGCCTCTATCTGCTCAAGAAGCTGATTACCTGTCATAATATTTGTAGAAAAGCGCTATCGACTCCATCCCTTTGTACAGCTGGTCAAGCAGGAAACTTTCGTTTGGAGAGTGGATAAAATCCCGCTCCAGCCCAAACCCCATAAGCAACGGGTCGGCCCCCAGTATCTGCTTCATATCGGCCAGGATGCCGATGCTGCCGCCGCCGCGGCTCGGAACCGGCTCTATGCCGTACACTTCCTCCATCGCACGAGCCGCAGCTTTGTATGCCTTTGATGTAACCGGGATCAGGAATCCGTTGCAGCCGTGGTGCTCTATCACCTCCACCTCAACGTCCTTGGGTGCTATCTTGCTGATATATGCCTTGAACAGGCCGGCAATCTTGTCGCACCTCTGGTTGGGGACAAGGCGCATCGATACCTTGGCACGGGCCTCCCGGGGGATTATCGTCTTTGAACCCTCTGCAGTGAAACCTCCCACTATGCCGTTCACATCCAGGCACGGACGTATGGAGCGGCGCTCCTGGCTGGTGTATCCCTTCTCCCCGCGCACTCCCGGTACACCTATCTCACGCTCAAACTCCTCCTGGTCGAAGGGTGCCTTGGAGAGCATCGCCCGCTCTTCTGCGGAGAGCTCCACCACATCATCGTAAAAACCGTCTATGGTGATGCGACCGCTGCTGTCAATCAGCTTGCTGATAATCTCGCAAAGTACATTTGCCGGGTTTGCCACGGCACCGCCGTAGTGCCCGGAGTGCAGGTCGGCATCTGGCCCTTTCACCACAATCTCCATATATGCCAGGCCGCGCATGCCGCAGTTTATCGAGGGCACTTTGGCCGATATCATGGTTGTGTCGGATACCAGGATTATATCGCAAGCAAGTTTCTCCTTATTCTGCCCGATCCACTCAGGCAGCGAGGGGGAACTTATCTCCTCTTCCCCCTCGAAGAGGATTTTCACGTTGTGCCGAAGGCCGCCGGTGCGCACCAGATATTCAAACGCCTTGATATGCATGAATATCTGCCCCTTGTCATCATTGGCGCCGCGGGCATAGATGGCCCCGTTGCGGATTTCCGGCTCAAACGGATCGCTCTTCCACTCTGCAATCGGATCGGCCGGCTGCACATCGTAATGGCCGTAAACCAGTACGGTGGGGGCGGTGTCGCTCACCTTCTTGCTTGCAAACACCACCGGATGGCCTTTGGTAGGGCACACCTCGGCGCTGTCGGCACCCGCCTCAATCAGCAGTTCGCACAGGCGGGCGGCACATCTTGCCATATCGCCTTTATGCTCCGGTTCGCTGCTCACTGAAGGGATGCGCAGCAGCGAGAACAACTCCCTGTGGAATCTTGCTTCGTTTTCTTTTATATAATTATTCATGAGTCAGATTTTTACAAAAATAGCCTTTTTTTACTAAATTTGCGGACTTTTAACGCGATAATAAATCAATATCATAATAAAATGCAGATTAAAGAGAACAAAACCGACGACCTCAACCTCTCGTTGAACGTCAAACTTGAAAAAGCAGACTGGGCCGAGCCCCGCAAGAAAAAACTTAACTCATTCCGTCACAAGGCCGACATCAAGGGCTTCCGCAAAGGAATGGCACCCATGTCGCTGATAGAGAAACTCTATGGCAACCAGGCCCTTGCCGATGTTATAAACGAACTCGTGAGCGAAGCTCTCAACAAGCACATTGAAGAGAACAAACTCCAGATAATCGGAGAGCCCCTCCCCAGCGAGAAAGAGATCAAGAACGATTGGGAGAATGGCGAAACCCTGGAATTTGAATATGACCTTGGACTTTACCCCGCCGTAAACATCGACGTTACCGCAGAGGACAGCATTCCCTACTATAAGGTTAAGGTTACCGAGGCTGCAAAGGCAGACTACAAGAAGAACCTGCTCAAGCAGTTTGGCCAACTGGTGGACGGTGAGGCCATGGGAGAAGATGACTTTATGACTTGCGACTTTGAGCAGGGCGAGACCAAGGTAGAGGACACCTATGTGGCTCTGCGCTCAATGGCAAGCGACGACATCAAGAAGCAGTACGTAGGCATCAAGCCGGGCGAGAAGCGTCAGGTCAATGTTGTCGAGACCTTTGCAAACGAGACCGACCGCGCCTCCATGCTCCGCCTCAAGAAGGAAGAACTTGCAGCGATGGACCCCGTTTGGGAGATGACCGTCAAGACCGTTAAGACCTTCAAGGATGCAGAGGAGAACCAGGAGACATACGACAAAATATTTGGAGAAGGGGTGGTGAAAGATGCTGCCGGCTTTGACAAGAAGATTGCAGAGCGCCTTGCAGACGAATATCAGGTGGAGAGCGACTACCGTTTTGGCGCCGATGCCCGCGAATACCTGGTTAAAAAGGCGAACCTCACCCTCCCCGAGGCATTCATCAAACGCTGGCTGCTCGCCGCAAACGAGGGCAAGTTCACCATGGAAGACATAGAGAAGGAGTTTGACGCATTCATGAAGGACTTCCGCTGGGATATTGTCCGCGGCGAGATTATGAAAGCTCATGAATTGAAAGTCACTAAAGAGGACCTCGAGAATGAAGCGCGCCGCTTCGTGAACTATCAGTATGCGATGTACGGCCTTCCCTCCCTGCCTGAAGAACAGACCCGAGAGGGCGTCAACCGTCTCCTTGCAGACCAGCAGCAGGCACGCCGTATATACGAGAAGGTTGAGAACGACCTTGCCATTGACTTCGTAAAGAAGACCGCCACCCTTGCAAAAAAGAGCATCTCCCTTGAGAAGATGCGCGAAATGAACAAATAAACCCCGCCGACGATGAAATCCGAATTTGAAAAATATGCGGTCAAAGACCGTGGCATAAGCTCCCTTACCCTCGACAAATACGGTTCTATAGTATCCAGCTATATGAACCCCATGATTATCGAAGAACGTCAGCTCAATGTTGCACAGATGGACGTATTCTCCCGTCTGATGATGGACCGCATCATTTTTCTCGGATGCCCCATCAACGACGAGGTTGCCAACATAATCCAGGCACAGCTGCTGTTTCTTGACAGCAACGGCTATGACACCGACATCTCGCTCTACATCAACTCCCCCGGAGGCGAGGTTTACGCCGGCCTGGGCATCTACGATACAATGCAGACCATAGCCAGCGACGTACACACAATATGCACCGGCCTGGCCGCCTCCATGGCCTCCATACTGCTGGCTGCCGGCACAAAAGGCAAGCGCAGCGCACTTCCCCACTCCCGCGTGATGATCCATCAGCCTATGGGCGGCGTGCAGGGACAGGCCTCCGACATTGAGATAACTGCCCGCGAGATACTGCAGCTCAAGAATGAGCTTTATGAGATTCTCGCAGAGCACACCGGCAAGACCATGGAGCAGATAGTGGCAGATGCCGACCGCGACTTCTGGATGACCGCCGGCAAGGCGCTTGAATATGGAATGATAGACGAGATTGTCCGTCGCCCCGCCAACAAAGCAGAACGTAAATAATGGCTAAGAATCCCGACAAGAACGAAAGGTGCGTATTCTGCGGCCGCAGCCAGGATGAGGTTGACCTGCTTATTACCACCGAAAACGCCGCCATCTGCTGCGACTGCGCCGAGGCGGCATACAACGCAGTGCGCGAGGTGCTCCACCCGGCCGGCAGCAATATCAAGAGCAACGGCAAGGTCACCGGAGACTTCTCGCTTAAGAAGCCCCGCGAGATGTACGACTTTATGAGCCAGTACGTCATTGGCCAGGATGCTGCGAAAAAGGTGCTTGCCGTGGCTGTATATAACCACTACAAGCGCATTGAGAACAAGGACCACGGGCTGATTGAGAAATCAAACATCCTTCTGGTCGGCCCCACCGGCACCGGTAAGACCCTGCTGGCCCGCACCATCGCCAAGATGCTGAACGTGCCCTTCGCGATAGTGGACGCCACGATACTGACAGAAGCCGGTTATGTGGGCGAAGATGTGGAGAGCATACTCACCCGGCTCCTGCAGGACGCCGACTATAATGTGGAGCGCGCGGAACGCGGCATAGTGTTTATCGATGAAATCGACAAGATTGCCCGCAAGAGCGACAACCCCTCAATCACCCGCGACGTCTCAGGAGAAGGTGTGCAGCAGGCGCTTCTAAAGATTATCGAGGGGAGCATAGTTAACGTTCCGCCCCAGGGCGGGCGCAAGCACCCGGAACAGCAGATGATTACCGTCAATACCGACAATATCCTGTTTATCTGCGGCGGCGCGTTTGAAGGTATAGAGCGCAACATCGCGCACCGCCTCAACACCCAGGTCGTGGGTTACGACGCCCAGCGCAAACGCGATATGATTGACAAGAACAATATGATCCAGTACGTTGCGCCGCAGGATTTGCGCGCATACGGCCTGATTCCCGAGATTATCGGCCGCCTGCCGGTCATCACCCACCTCAATGCGCTGGACCGCGACACCTTGCGCGCAATCCTCACAGAACCTAAAGACAGCATCATTAAGCAATACACTGAACTTTTCCGACTGGACGGAATCAAACTTGTCATTGGCGAGGATGTGCTGGACTTTATCGTGGACAAGGCGATCGAGTTCAAGCTTGGGGCGCGCGGCCTGCGCTCTATCTGCGAAACTATGATGATGGACGCGATGTTCGAGGCCCCCACCAGCAAGAAGAAACGCTTTGTGGTGACTCTTGACTATGCCAGGCAGAAGGTGGAGCAGAGCTCTCTGTATATGGCTTCGCTTGTAAACAGAGAAGATGAATAACGTATCCCTGATAATCCCGCTGTATAACTCTGAGCCGTTTCTCCACAGCCTGTTTGACAATCTCAGCCAGCAGAGCATTGCAGAAGACCTGGAATTCGTGTTTATTGACGACCACGGCAGCGACGACAGCCTCCGGACGGCACGTGAACTGGCGTCTCACTACCGGCTCAACTGCGTCTTTGGCGCAACTGAGGCCAACGGCGGCCCGGGCGCAGCCAGGAATTCGGGAATAGCTCTTGCAAAGGGGGAATATATCGCGTTCGTCGACAGCGACGACGCTCTTGACCCTGACTTCTGCGAGAAGATGTACGATGCAGCCTGGACAACGAACGCCGACCTGGCATACTGCCATATCCAGGCCATAGAGGGCTCCCGTAAAAACGTTTGGCACAACCCTATCGTGGAGAGCGGAGATTTTACCCGGGAGAAGAGACTCTTTTTCCTGAGGTACTACAAGTCATATTTCACATCGTTCATATACAGACGGGAGATGATTCTCCGCGAGGGGATCAGCTTCCCCGCGAAACGGAGCGCAGAAGACAGCTGCTTCCTAACCGAAGCGCTGCTGTGCGCCCGCACCATCGCAGTTGTTAACGAGCCTCTCTACAGATACCAGATCCGCCCCGACTCATTGTCCCAGGCCAAGGACTCCGGACGCTATATCCAGCGGATGGAATCGTTTGATGCCCTGCTGGAGTTTGCCCGCGAGAAAGGGCTCTACGACACCGACAAAGAGATTCTGGACTATATCTACATTAAAAAGGCTACCCTTGGGGCCATCCGCAACCGACCCGGCTCCAAAAGGAAGATACTGTCCCACACCGGCGACCAGATACCCGGTTGGCGCAAAAACGCCCTCTACCGCAGCGACTGGCGCCTCAGGCTGGCGCTTCTTGTATTGTAAACGCTATCACCTTCAGACGATTAATAAACCCAAACGGGCAACCCCTGCAAGGGGCTGCCCGTTCTTCGACAAATAACTAATATAACTTAAAATCCAGAAGGCGCGACTTACTTTGCGTAAGCTATGATAAGCCGCGCTATGAGATCTCTGAGCTTTTCTACCTGATAATCTCCAACGGTTGCTTCTATATGCTCGTTACCCACTCCACTGTCGTTGGTGATGAACACATAGGTCCCGTTTGTGGCCATTGCAAAGTTGCGGAGCAGATACTCACACGCC
>JAFSUF010000022.1 GCA_017445425.1 Bacteroidales bacterium
CTGTTCAACGGCCTTCAGCGCAGCATCTTTCTTGTCCCAAACGTTGATGCCGACAACCTGTACGCCCTTGTCCGCATAGTCCTTGTCGATTTCAACCAGGTAGGGGATCTCCCGGCGGCAGGGGCCGCACCAGGATGCCCAGAAATCAATGAGCACATATTTGCCCTTGCCTGCAAAGTCAGACAGTGCCAGGGGCTCTCCGGCGGCGTCAGCGCCAGCGATATCCTTGAACATGCAGCCGGCGGCGGTAGCCTCTACGGCAGAGAGGGCGGTGCGCATCTTCTGCACGCTCTCGTCCTCCTTGATGAAGTCGGCTGCGTCGGCGATGTACTCGTCAAGCTCGCTCTGAGACTCAAATGCAAACAGTTTCTGGCCGAGGGCTATCTGGCCTATGACATTGTCTTTATTGCTGGCAAAGGCCTTGTCGATAGCGGCATTGGCACTCTCTTCGTCCGCTGCGGAGCGCAGTTCGGTTATGAACTGGTGGAGTGATTCTGTGAGCGGACCGGCCTGTACGCGGTCGGTGGAATCCAGATCGACGATAATGACGCCGGGTTCCGGGATGAAAGTCGCATTGTGGACGTTGGGTCCCTTCTTGTCAAGATAAATGGAGTAGAGCATCGTGGGGTCGGCCTCTCCCTTAAAAGTGAATTCGCCGTTGATCACGGTTGTGGTGTCGGCCTTTCCCGTAGTGCTGTTATGCATGACCACCAGCGCACCGTTTACATCGTCGGTGGGGGTGAGGGTACCCTTTACGGTAAAAGAATTGCCGTTGCTGCAAGAGGCTGCAGCAGCGGCAATCAGTATTATTGAGAATATTCTTTTCATACTCTTTTGTAGATATGTTACCATGCGAGTGCGCTGGCTCCGAGAATGGCAGCGTCGGACTCTTTGAGTGCAGAGGGAATCACAGCTACCTTGCCCTTCCAGATGGGGAGCAGGTTAGCTTCCATAGCCTCCTTGAGCGGTTTGAATATGAAATCGCCGGCACGTGCCAGACCTCCGAATACCACGATGGCTTCCGGGGCGCTGAACGCAACGAAATCGGCAAACTGGCGGCCCAGCATGGCTCCGGTAAAGTTGAATACGTCAATGGCCAGCTTGTCGCCCTTGACAGCTGCTTCATACACATCCTTGGAGGTGATGTCATCAACATCGTTCAGGAGGCTGTCGGCATATTTGCCGGTGCCCAGCCACTCGCGTGCGGTGCGAGCCACTCCGATAGCGGATGCGTATGCCTCTAAGCAGCCTAACTTGCCGCAGCCGCACTGGCGGCCGTTGTGGCGGACAACATTGGTGTGACCCAGTTCTCCTGCGAAGCCGTCGTGACCGTAAACGAGTTCACCGTTGATGATGATGCCGCTGCCCACACCGGTGCCAAGGGTAATCATGATGAAGTTATTCATACCGAGGGCTGCGCCGTATTTCATCTCGCCCATCGCCGCCGCATTGGCGTCGTTGGTGAGGGTTACGGGAACGCCGAGTTTCCCCTCCATATATTTTTTCAGGGGAACGGCACCTTTGTTTGCCCAGGGCAAATTGGGTGCGAAAGCAATCTCACCGGTGTAATAGTTGCCGTTAGGGGCACCTATGCCGACGCCCTGAACCTGGTCCATACCGACACCCTTTGCGAGGTCCTTGATGGTGTCGCACACAGAATCCATAAACTTTTCGCCTTCGTCGGCACCGTATTTAGAAGTGATGACGGTCTGGGCGATGATATCGCCGCGACGGTCCACGATGCCTATCTTGGTGGTCTGGCCACCTATGTCAACGCCTACTACGTATGGTTTGTCCATTTTTTGTCTCTTTTAGAGGGGTTAAACTACTCAACAGGGATATCCTTGTTTACATTCTTGTGACCTGCGAGGCCGTAGAAGAGCAGGAATGCCAGGCAGGCAACCAGCAGCCAGTAGCTGGGCATGGAGCCGACCTTGTCTGCCAGCAGGTTCTGCAGGAACGGGATGATACCTCCGCCGCAAACCAGGGTCATGAAGATACCGGAAGCGGGAGCTGTATATTTGCCGAGCCCTTCGGTGGAGAGGTTGAAGATAGAACCCCACATCACGGAGGTGCACAGACCGAAGAGGGTCAGGAAGCCGAGGCTCATGGGAACGGTGTTCTTGCCAATGGTGATGGTGCTGCTCTCGGGGGTGAACATTGCCAGGATGAGGAACAGGATTGCTACGCCGGAGGTGGTGATGAGCATCGTCTTGCTGGAGACCTTGCCGCCGATTGCGCTGCCGATGAGACGGCCGATGAGCATACAGAACCAGTATGCGCCGATAAAGGTACCTGCAATGGCGGGACCTACGTTAGCAAGGCTGGAGAAGTGGATGTTGGCGGTGTTGGGGATGCCGACCTCGATACCTACATAGAAGAAGATGGCGATTGCGCCAAGCACAAAGTGACGGAAGCTCAGAGGGCTGTGCTCGTCTTTCTTGGCATTGCCTGCCAGGCGGGCAGCCTTCTCTTCTGCAGTCTCCATGTGCGGCTCGGGGATCTTGGTGAAGAGGATTACCAGGAATGCGATGGCAAAGATGGCCATTGCGATAATCATCACGGGAGCAGCCTTGGCTACGGTTGCGTCCTGGATAGAACCGCCCACGAGCCAGCCGACCATGATGGGAGCGATGGTACCTCCGATAGAGTTGCAGCTGCCGCCCATCTGGATGAGCTGGTTACCCTTGTTTCCGCCGCCACCGAGGGTGTTGAGCATGGGGTTGACCACGATGTTGAGCATACACATTGAGAAGCCTGCCACGAATGCACCGAGTACATATACGAAAAAGCTCTCTGCATAGCCGGAAAGGAACTGGATGGCAACGCCGATGAAGCCCACGATAACCGCAGCCAGGGCGGTGAATTTATAACCCTTGCGGCGCAGGATGATACCCGCGGGGATACCCATGCAAGCGTATGCGATAAAGTTTGCGAGAGTACCAAGCTGGCTGAGAGCCTTGCTTGCGCCAAACTGGTTGGTGACAACTACACCCATCGAACCTGCGAGGTTGGTGACGAATGCAATCATAAAGAACAGGGCAAACATCACAATGATGGCCGGAGTGTAGTTCTGTTTCTTAGTCTCTGTCATAATGATATTGATTTAGATAAATAATTGCCAAAAGGGTAAATCTCCACTAAGGTAAAAATTTTATTCCAAAAAATGAATAAAGAGTCCGCTGCGAAGTTTGGGTTCAAACCAGGTCGTCTTGGGAGGCATTATGTTGCCGGTATCGGCAATGTTGATGAGCTGGTCCATGGAGACGGGGTAGAGGGCGAATGCCACGGCCATCTCGCCGGAATCAACCCGCTTCTTGAGCTCTCCCAGGCCGCGGATGCCGCCCACGAAGTCTATGCGCTTGTCGGTGCGCAGGTCCTTTATGCCCAATATCTTGTCAAGCACGAGATTGGAGAGTACGGTCACGTCCAGTACGCCGATGGGATCGCTGTCGTCATATGTGCCGGGCTTTGCGGTGAGGGAATACCACACGCCTTCAAGATACATAGAGAAGTTGTGCAGTTTCTCCGGACGGTAAGGCACGGTAGAGGGGCAGTGGCAGGGGAGTTCACACTCGCACTTGCCGCCGTCCAGGGTGCAGTCGCAACGGCACTCCACCTCGAAATTTTTCTGGAGCTCCTCAATGAACTGCTTGGCTGTGAGGCCGTTCAGGTCTTTGACCACGCGGTTGTAGTCCATTATCTTGAGCTCGCTCTGGGGGAAAGCCACAGCCATAAAGTAGTTATACTCCTCGTCGCCGCGATGATTGGGATTCTGCCCGCGCTTTTCCACGCCGATGCGGACGCTGGCCGCAGTGCGGTGGTGGCCGTCGGCAATATACATTGCGTCAATCCCGGAGAATTCTTTTGTGATGGCGGCGATGGTAGCATCGTCGTCTATTATCCACAGGGTGTGGCCTATCCCGTCCTCTGCCACAAAGTCGTATTCCGGCTCGCCGGCAGTCGTGCGGCGGATTATGCCGCCCAGCACATCATTGTCGCGGAATGCCAAAAATACCGGCTCCACGTTGGCGTTCTGGGCGCGGAAGTGGCGCATGCGGTCGTCCTCTTTCTCCTTGCGGGTGAGTTCGTGCTTCTTGATTGCTCCGGAGAGGTAGTCATCTACATAAGCGCACAGCACAAAGCCGTACTGGGTGCGGCCGTCCATGGTCTGTGCATAAAGATAATAGTTCTCCCGTTTCTCCCGGACCAGCCAGCCGTTGGCCTGCCACCTCTTGAGGTTCTCCACAGCCTTGTCGTAAACGCGCTGCTCGTGCTCGCCGGCAATGGGGTCAAAATCAATCTCAGGTTTTATTATGTGAAGCAGCGATTTTTCACCGGCCTCGGCCTTCGCCTCCTCTGAATTGAGCACATCGTAGGGGCGAGAAGCAACTTCGGCCGCGAATTTCTTAGGCGGCCGAAGTGCAGCAAAAGGTTTTACTTTTACCATATTTGACTAGAATTTGTTCAGTTGGAACCTTGTGCAGCCATCCTTGAAGAACGCGCAGATCTGGTTGGCGGCGGCAAGGCCTGCGTTGAGGTTGGCCTCTGCGGTCTGGGCGCCCATCTTCTTGGGGGTTGCAAACACCCGCTCGCCAAACTTCTCGCGCAGGGCGGCATAGTTGGAGGGGGCGATGTCGGTGGCATATTTGAGGTCGGGACGCTCTTCAAGAGCCTTCTCCAGGCCGGCTTCGTCAATGACCTCCTTGCGGGCGGTGTTGATGAGGGTCGCACCCTTGGGCATCTTGGTAATCAGGTCGTAGCCTATGCTGCCTATTGTCTCCGGAGTAGCGGGTATGTGAACAGATACAAAGTTGCAGCTGGAATAGAGTTCCTCTACGCTGGCTGCGGGGGTAGCGCCCATCTCTGAGATCTTCTCTGCAGGGATGAACGGGTCAACTGCCATCACGCTCATACCCAGCGCCTCGGCCTTCTTGCCCACCAGGCGGCCGACATTGCCAAAGGCCTGGATGCCGATTTTCTTGCCCATCACCTCACTGCCCGTGGCAGGGGTAAACTGGTTGCGGCACATGAAAATCATCATCGCTATTGCAAGCTCCGCCACAGCGTTGGCGTTCTGGCCAGGGGTGTTCATAGCCACCACCCTGTGAGCGCTGAGGGCGTCGAGGTCAAGGTTGTCGAATCCGGCACCTGCGCGGACGACTATCTTGAGGTTTCTGGCTGCATCGGCCACCTCTGCGGTGACCTTGTCGCTGCGAACGATAAGCGCATCGGCATCGGCGACGGCTGCAAGCAACTCCTCTTTGGAGGTGTATTTCTCAAGCAGCGCCAGGGTATGGCCTGCCCCTTCCACTATATTTTTTATGCCAGCCACGGCTGCGGCTGCAAAAGGTTTCTCTGTTGCAACTAAAACTTTCATGATATTTTATTTATGAAGTTGTTCAAATTCCTGCATGCAGGCTATCAGCGCCTCTACGGCCTCCACGGGGCAGGCGTTGTAGAGCGATGCGCGGAAACCGCCTACGCTGCGGTGGCCCTTGATGCCGACCATTCCGCGAGCCTTTGCAAACTCCAGGAACTCATCCTGCAGTGCCTCCTTGCCGGGAGCCATTACAAAGCATACGTTCATAATAGAGCGGTCTTCCTTTGCGGCGGTGCCGATGAACATGCTGTTGCGGTCAATCTCGTCGTAGAGCATTCCTGCCTTCTTGACGTTGATCTTGTTGATGGCCTCCACGCCGCCCAGGCCCTTGAGCCACTTGAGGGTCTCGTTCATCACAAAGATGGAGAATACGGGCGGGGTGTTGAACATAGAGCCGCCGTCTATGTGGGTCTGGTAGTTGAGCATAGTGGGGATGTGACGGCTCACCTTGCCCAGGATGTCTTTGCGGACTATTGCGAAAGCTACACCTGCGGGGCCCACGTTCTTCTGTGCACCGCCATAGATGATACCGTACTTGCTGACATCGACGGGACGGCTCATTATGTCGGAAGACATATCTGCAATCAGGGGCACGGGGCTGTCAAAGTCCTCGCGTATCTCGGTGCCGTAGATGGTGTTGTTGGTGGTAATATGGAAATAATCCACATCGGCGGGGATAGTCCAGCCCTTGGGGATATAGCTGAAGGTCTTGTCGGCAGAAGAAGCGACTACCACGGTCTCTCCCAGTGCGGAGGCCTCTTTGCAGGCTTTCTTTGCCCAGACGCCGGTTTCCAGGTATGCGGCCTTCTTCTCCAGCAGGTTCATCGGTACGCACAGGAACTGGGTGGATGCACCGCCCGCCATAAACAGCACTTCATAATCTTCAGGGATGTGCAGCAGCTCTCTCCAGAGTGCACGGCACTCGTCCATAACCACGCCCCATTCCTTGGAACGGTGCGAAACCTCGATAACCGACATTCCGGTACCCATAAAATCTTTAAGTGCCTCTATCGCAGCATCTATGGCGACTTTGGGGAGCACGCAGGGGCCTGCGTTGAAATTGTAAGCTTTCTTCATTGATTATGTCTGTTATATTGTTATTCAGATTAGTGGCGTAAAGGTATAAATTCTTCGGTGGTTTTTTCGCAATAGTGGCATAATAGTTTGACTTTTTTACCCTCTTTGATTGTCTTGAAGCGGGTTGTCACCGCCTGACGGTTGGTAACGCACATCGGGTTGGAGCACTTTGCGATGCCGACAACCTCTGCGGGAAGGTCTATTCTCTTTTTGGAGACCACCTCGTAATTGCGGATAATGTTCACCGTGGCCTCGGGAGCGGCCAGCGCGATGCGGCTGAGTTCTTCGTCGGCAAAGAAACGGTCGGCAATCTTTATGATTCCCTTCCGCCCGAGCGACTTGCTCTCCAGGTTGACGCCGATGGTCACGGGGTTCTTTGCATGGCTTAGGTCCAGTATGTCAATAACCTGGAAAATGTTCTGGGCGGGGATATGGTCCAGCACGGTGCCGTCCTTGATGGCACTGACTTTCAGTTGGGTATTCTTTTCTGACATGGATTCCGGTTTATTTGTATCCGAGCAGGCACGCGATTATCGCCATCCGCACATACATGCCGTTCTCTGCCTGTTTATAATAATAAGCGTACGGGGTATCATCTACATCATCCGCTATCTCGCCCACGCGCGGGAGAGGGTGGAGGATCTTCATGTTGGGGCGTACCCCCTCAAGCATGGCGCGTTCAAGGCGGTAAACATCTTTGACCTTTTCGTATTCCATAGGGTCGCTGAAGCGCTCCTGCTGCACGCGGGTCATATAAAGGATATCGCAGTCACAGAGATGCTCCTGGAGCGACGCTGTCTCTGTATAGGGGATGCCGCGCATGTCAAGGAACTCTTTGTATTCCACCGGCATCCTGAGTTCGTCTGGCGACGTAAAGCAGAACCTCGGGCTGAAGTGAGACATTGCCTGCAGCAGCGAGTGTACCGTGCGGCCGTATTTGAGGTCGCCCACCATGTTGACTGAGACGTTGTCCAGACGGCCCTGCGTCTCGAGAATAGTGTAGAGGTCGAGCAGCGTCTGGCTGGGGTGCTGGTTGGCACCGTCGCCGGCATTCACCACCGGTATGTCACACACCTCGCTGGCGTAGCGGGCAGCCCCTTCCAGCGGGTGCCGCATCACGATAATGTCCACATAGTTGGATACCATTTTTATGGTATCCTTGAGAGTCTCGCCCTTGCTGATGCTGGTGTTGGCCACGTCGCTGAAGCCTATTACCCTGGCGCCCAGGCGGTTGGCGGCCGTCTCAAAACTGAGTCGGGTGCGGGTGGATGGTTCAAAGAAGAGGCATGCTACAACCTTGCCGTCAAGCAGTTTCTGGCTCTTGTCGGCCTCCATTTCGCGGGCAACGGAGAGGATGTGCAGAATCTCCTCCTTTGAAAAATCGTGAATTGATATTAAACTCTTTGACATATAGAGATTTTATTCATTGATTCGGTAAACTGTTTCTCTGCCGACAGTGGTACAGAGGTCTCCAGGGTGCATTCGTCGCCAAAAGAGGGCAGCTCCACCGGCAGATGGAAATCTTTCAAGCATTTCATTACGGCGTTCATCCGGGCATAGTCAAAACTGATGCGGTAGCGCGCCGTGGCAATCTTTTCTGCAACCTTTGCCGCGGCGATGGCATCGGCAGAGGCCGATTTGTAGGCGTTGATGAGTCCGGAGGTGCCCAGCAGCGTCCCCCCAAAGTAGCGCACCACAACAATCAGGATATCGCTCAGGTCGTTGGAGACAATCTGGCCCAGGATGGGCTTGCCGGCGGTGGAGGAGGGCTCGCCGTCGTCGTTGGCACGCCACCTGTCGCCAAGAAGCCCCAGGCGCCATGCATAACAATGGTGCCTTGCGTCAAAATACTCCTTCTTGAGATTGGAAATTATGGCCTTTGCCTCCTCTTCGCTCTCCACCGGATAGGCAAAAGCCAGGAACTTGCTCCCCTTATCCTTGAAGATACCTTTGGACGGTGCTGCGATGCTCTTGTAGCAATCTGTCGTAGATTGTGGCCCGGGGTTCATTTGAGTTGCGAATATATGCCATTTTTTGTACTTTTGCAAAGTATCAGCAGTCATACAGAAACGCATAATGATCTATAAGTTTAAGGCTACAATACCTGCCAGCAAGTTTTTTATGAGGGAGTGGGCTGTCCGCTCCGATATGAACCTGTTCCGCTTCAACCGTTTTATCCTGGGCGAGCTGTGCTTCTCCACAGACCAGATGGTCATTTACAAAGCATACGACGCCAACGGGAAGTGCACCGGTCAGTACGGCCTCTTTGACCTGGGTGACGGCACGCTGGACAAGATAACCTTTGCCGATGTGGTGGCAAATGGACAGGTCCATATTGAACTTGTTTATGACTTGCGCTCAAAGCGAATGATCAACCTCTACTTTGAGGGGGAGATGGAAGAGGATCCCAGGCTCAGCTATCCGCTGCTGGTGGCGGAAAAAGGGCACAACCCAGGCCAGTTTGCCGATAAATATGAAGATTACCTCTATGAAAGCCCGGTCCGCAGCTCCGGCGTCTCCGTGATTGAAGACGACGATGACGACGACCTCAACGAGGAAGAGGAGGGCGAGGAGGAGATTTACGACGGCGGTCTCGAAGACGATACACTTGAATAAAAAACTCCTGATTATTCTGGGGCCGACGGCTGTCGGCAAGAGTGACTATGCAATAGCGAGGGCGCTTGAAGCCGGCTCGCCGGTAATCAATTGTGACTCCCGCCAGATTTACCGCGAGATGAACATTGGGGTGGCGCGCCCCGATGCGGCGCAGCTGGCTGCGGTAAAGCATTATATGATAGCTAACCACTCGGTAGAGGAGCACTATACGGCGGGCCTTTTTGAGCTGGAGGCGATGGATTTGCTGCAGGATCTTTTCCGCGATCACAACACACTGGTCATGACCGGTGGTTCCGGCTTCTATATCGATGCCCTCTGCAACGGCCTGGACGATTTTCCCCCGGCCGACCTCGAACTCCGCGCGCAACTTACCGCAAGGCTGGAGAGCGAAGGGGTGGAATCCCTGCGCCGGGAGCTGAAGCTTCTGGACCCCGACAGCTATTTCAACATTGATATCGCCAACGGGCAGCGGGTGGTGCGGGCCCTTGAGGTGACGCTGGCCACCGGACGGCCCTTCTCATCTTTTAAGAGTTCTCCATCGAAGAGGCGCCCGTTTGAAATTGAGAAGATCGGCCTTCGCCGCGACCGCGAGCAGCTATATGCGCGCATCGATGCCCGGGTGGACGGGATGATGAAGGCGGGGCTGGAGGCAGAGGCGCGAGGTCTTCTGCCATACCGCGACCGGCCGGCGCTTAACACCGTCGGCTACAAAGAGTTGTTCGGCTATTTCGACGGGGAATATGATCTTGGGGAGGCGGTCCGGCTGATCAAGCGCAACACGCGCCACTATGCCAAGAAGCAGATGACATACTGGCGGCGGGACAGCTCGATACGCTGGATAGACCTGGATTAGTTACCTATCTCTGAGATAAATTTGATGCGGACAAGGCGGACCTCCATCTCGTCGTAGTCGCCGAGGTCACGCATAGCCTCGTCCAGCGAGTCGCTGTGGGCCTCCTCCTTGAAGTAAGTGTAGATATCCTCCATATCGTCCATATCCACGGCGCGGTGGATGTAATAGTCGATATTGATGCGTGTCCCGGAGTTCACGATGGACTCTATCTCGTCCAGCAACTCGTTCATATCCATATCTTTGGCGCGGCAGATATCCTCAAAGGGCATCTTGCGGTCTATGCTCTGGATAATGAAAATCTTGACTCCCGACTTGTTGGCCACATTGCGCACCATAATATCATCGGGCCGGAGGATGTCGTTCTCCTCTACATAGCGGGCAATAACCTTGATAAATTCGCTGCCGAACTTGCGGGCCTTCCCCTCTCCGACGCCCTGGCAGTGATGCAGCTCTTCAAGCGTTACGGGATAGAGTATGGCCATGTCTTCCAGCGAAGGGTCGGAGAAGATCACCCAGGGCGGGAGGTTGAGCTTGCGCGAGAGGTCGGAGCGGACCCGCTTGAGGATGGCCAGCAGGATAGGGTCGCCGCTGCCGCCGGTGCCCGGCTTGGGGCGGGTCACGATGCTCTCGTCGTCGTCGTCGTCACATTCAGCGAACGAGCGCTGCTCAGTGAGCATAATGGGGTAAGGCTTCTTGTAGAAATCCATACCCTTGTCCGTTATGGTAATCAGGCCGTATTTGTCTATATCCTTGTCTAAAAGGTGAAGCACCAGTCCCTGGCGGATCACTGCGGCCCAGAAGCGGGTGTCGCGGTCTTTCCCGACTCCGAACAGGGGGTGTTTGTGGTGATTGTAAGACTTTATCAGCGAGTTGGATACACCGGCCAGGACGTCGGCCAGGTGTTCTGTCTTGAAGTTCTCTTTCAGGGAGAGTATCAACTCCATAACATAGAGCATCTGCTTCTGCCCGTCGAACTGCTCCTTGGGGTAGATGCAGTTGTCGCAGCAGCCGCAGTTGTCCTGGGGGTAGTCCTCGCCAAAATAGTTGAGGAGAATCTTGCGGCGGCACTGGTTGCTCTCTGCATAAGATACCACATCCAGCAGCAGCTGTTTGCCTATCTCCTGCTCCGAAATGGGCTTGCCCTGCATGAACTTCTCCAGCTTCTGGATGTCCTTATGGTTGTAGAAGGTGATGCACTTCCCCTCGCCTCCGTCGCGGCCGGCACGGCCGGTCTCCTGATAGTAACCTTCCAGGCTCTTGGGGACGTCGTAGTGTATCACAAACCGGACGTCCGGCTTATCGATGCCCATACCAAAGGCGATAGTGGCTACAATCACATCGGCCCGCTCCATCAGGAAGTCATCCTGGTTGGCAGCACGGGTGGCTGCGTCCAGCCCGGCGTGGTATGGGCGCGCCTTGATGCCGTTCACGTTGAGCAGTTCTGCCAATTCCTCTACCTTCTTGCGGCTGAGGCAATAGATTATGCCGCTTTTGCCGGGATTGTCTTTAATGAATTTTATGATTTCGCGCTTGGCGTCACTTTTGTCGCGGATTTCATAATAGAGGTTTGGCCGGTTGAACGATGATTTGAACACCTTGGCACCGGTCATCCCCAGGTTTTTCTGGATATCCGACTGCACTTTTGGCGTCGCGGTGGCGGTGAGGGCTATTATCGGCGCCTTTCCAATCTGCGACACGGTCTCGTTGATGCGGCGGTATTCCGGACGGAAGTCGTGGCCCCACTCGGAGATGCAGTGAGCCTCGTCTATGGCGTAGAAGGATATCTTGATGGATTTGAGCATAGCCACGTTCTCCTCTTTGGTGAGCGATTCCGGGGCTACGTATAATAGTTTTGTCTTGCCGGCGATAAGGTCGGAGCGAACCTGCTGGATCTGGGTCTTGCTCAGCGAAGAGTTGAGGAAGTGGGCAATATGGGCGCTGTCTTCTGTGTGGACAAATTCCCGCAAGGCATCCACCTGGTTCTTCATAAGGGCAATCAGGGGGGATATTACTATCGCGCACCCGGGAAGGCAGAGGGCCGGCAGCTGGTAGCAAAGCGACTTGCCGCCGCCGGTGGGCATAAGCACAAAGGCGTCGCCACCCCCAATCAAGTGTGTAATAATCTCTTCCTGATTCCCCTTGAACGAGTCGAATCCGAAAAAGGTCTTGAGTTTTGCGTATAATTCTTCTCTGGTGATAGTCATATAAAAAACTTTCACAAACTTTCCCAGATATCAAATATATCTTTTTAATTCAACTTGACCAAAAAAACTTGATACGTTTTGAGCCAATATTTGAAATAATAAGTATATTTGCGATTCAAAATAAGACGATTATATAGTCAATAAAATAATTCAGTTTTAAAATGAAAGTTTTCAATTTTTTTGCAGTCTGCGCTCTGGTAATGGCTATGACTGCTTCTTGCTACAGTGTTCCTTCGGTTGAGAAGCAGCCCGAGGGTATTACCAAAGCCGATGTTGACTCCGCAAGTTACGCCCTTGGCGTATATTACGGCCAGATGATCGTGATGAACAATCTCGGTGACATGAACATGAACCAGGTATGGAAAGGTCTCCGTGACGCTATAAAGGGTGACAAGGAAGAGCTTGACAACATGTTTGTAAACACCCACATGAGCAACTTCATGCGCAAGCGCGAAGAGGTTATGGCAGAGCTCAACAAGAAGACAGGTGAGGAGTTCCTCGCAAAGAATGCCAAGGCGGAAGGCGTTGACACCACAGAGAAGGGCCTGCAGTACATGGTTGTACGCAAGGGTAACGGCGTGTTCCCCACCAGCAAGCAGGATACTGTAAAGGTCAGCTACGAGGGCTGCACCCTTGACGGTAAGGTATTTGACTCTTCTTACGACCGCGGCGACACAGCCACTTTCGTGCTCAAACACGTGATTGAGGGTTGGCAGGAAGGCCTGATGTTCTGCGATGAAGGCAGTGAGGTTGTTCTTTGGATCCCTTCTGATATGGCATACGGTCCCCGTGGCCCTATGGGCCCCAACCAGACCCTGAAGTTCAAAGTTGAGCTTCACGAGGTTATGCCTTTCGTCGAGAAAGAGGCAGAAGTAAAATAATCATACCGGTGGCCTAAGGCCGCTGATTAGCAATCCGCAAGCGCAGTATGCCGGCGTCAAGATCCGACATACTGCGCTTTGGCGATAAAACCAGCTCGATGTCCACATTCAGGAGAATACTATCGTATGCCAGGCCTTACGGCCGCTATTGGCCGGGCTATCTGTTGCTGTCGATTCTTTCAGTAGTATTCGGGATTGCCAATTATGCCCTTATCGGGCCGGTGTTGGGGGTGCTGTTTGAGCCGTCAACCGTCACCACAGTAACGGTCAGGCCGGAGTTCTCCCTCTCCGTGAAGTATTTTGAGCAGATGTTCCAATATCTGCTCGGGGCCACTATCGCAGAGAGCGGCGTGATGCGTGGGCTATTGTTTGTATCGCTGGCGCTCATCGCCGCCTCTTTCCTCTCCAATCTGTGCCGCTACCTTTCGCAGAGGATCCTGGTGAGCATGAAGACGCGGATGATGATGAACATCCGGCGCGACCTCTTTGTAAAAATCAGTTCGCTCAACGTCGGCTATTTCAGCGACAAGCGCAAAGGGGACATTCTGTCCAGCATCTCCAACGACGTTAACGAGGTGCAGAATACCGTGGCCAGCAGTTTCCACATTATATTCCGCGAGCCGCTGCTGGTAATAGGCTTTATGGCGATGCTGTTTTACATGTCGCCCCGGCTCACCCTGGTATCGCTGGTGGCCATACCGCTGTCGGCTTTGGTAATCAGCCGGATAACCCATAACCTGAGGCGTGAGGCAACCATCACCCAGACCCTTATGGGCCAGATAACGAGCCGCTTTGAAGAGACAATATCCGGCTCGCGCATAATCAAGGCCTTCAATGCGGAAAAGTATGTGGAGCAGCAGTTCTGGAAGGATAACATACGGCACAAACAGGTGAGTCAGGCAATTGCCAACCGGCAGGAGCTGGCGTCGCCGACATCAGAATTCCTGGGCATTACCGTGGCGGTGATGGTGCTCTTTTACGGCGGCTGGCTCAACCTCCGTGGCCAGCTGGGTATGAGCTGGCCCGCATTCGTGGTCTATATCGGCTTTTACTGGAGGGTGCTGGAGCCCACTAAGGCAATCGCGGCCGCCTATGCCAGCATACGCAAGGGGCTGGTCTCCGGGAACCGCATCTTTGCAATCCTGGATGCGGAGAACGGAATAAAAGAGGATGAGAATCCTCTCCCGTTAGAGAGCTTCAACGACCGGATAGAGTTTGACAACGTATCTTTTGACTATGGCGACGGGGCTGTGCTCAAGCACATCAGCTTCACCATACCCAAGGGTAAGACAGTGGCTGTCGTGGGCCCTTCCGGGGCGGGAAAATCTACCCTGGCCGACCTGCTGGCCCGCTTCTGGGATGTGACTGAAGGGTCCATCCGAATCGACGGGGTGGATATCCGCCGCTACCGTATCGGGGATTTGATGCGCCAGTTTGGCGTGGTTACCCAGGAGGCCATCCTTTTTAACGATACTGTATACAACAATATATCCTTCGGTATGGATGGGCTGGACGAGAGTGCCGTTGTGGCGGCGGCCAAAGTGGCCAATGCCGACGAATTTATCTCCGCAATGCCGCAGGGATACCGTACTAACATTGGCGACCGCGGCCAGCGCCTTTCCGGCGGTCAGCGGCAGCGCATCTCCATTGCGAGGGCGGTGCTCAAGAATCCACCGGTGCTGATTCTGGACGAGGCAACGAGCGCCCTTGACACCGAGAGCGAGCGTCTGGTGCAGGATGCCCTGACCCGGCTGATGCAGAATCGCACCTCCCTGGTAATTGCCCACCGGCTCTCCACCATACAGCATGCCGACGAGATAATCGTTTTACAGGATGGCGAGATTGTTGAGAAGGGTACTCACAAGGACCTTATGTCCGCAGGCGGCCTATACTCCCACCTGTGTTCACTGCAATCGGTCTCATTATAGATAGTCATGGTGCCAAGATCGCTGAATAAAATGCTCGAAACGAGTATCCGTAACAACTGGGAGCGTCCCGCGCTCTCAAATTGCGATGGTGATACGCTCCTTTACAAGGATGTGGCGCGGTACATAGGCATGCTTCAGCGCTTTTTTGAGCGTGCGGGAATCGGTCGCGGCGATAAGATTGCCCTGTGCTCCCGCAACCAGGCCCGTTGGGGGGTGGCTTTTATTTCTGCCCTCTCGTCCGGCGCAGTTCCGGTACCGATACTCCAGGATTTCCGGGCCGGCAGCATCCAATACCTGGTGAATCATTGTGAAGCCACCATCCTGTTTGCCGGAAGTTCCATACTGGAGACGCTCAATCCGTCGGTGATGCCCAACCTGAAGGCAATCATAAGGATGGAGGATTTTGCCGTGGTTTATGCTGCGCAGGAGCATCTCAAGGAGCCACTTGAAAGTGCTGCGGGCGATAACAGTTTCGGTCCCGCCGACCTTGAGTTTTTCATGGATTCTCCAGATGACCTGGCAATCATCAACTATACATCGGGTACCAGCGGCTTTGCCAAGGGGGTTATGCTGCCCTACCGCTCGCTGGTAAAGAACGTGGAACTCATGGAGCGCACCGCTCCCGGTTTGAACTGCTACTCTAACGTGGTCTCTATGCTCCCCACGGCGCACATGTATGGCTTGATGATGGACCTGATATTTGAGATGACCATAGGGGCTCACGTCCATTTCTTGATGCGCCCCCCCAGCCCGATGGTGATCCGGGAGACATTTTCCGCCATCCGCCCCGATATTGTGATGACTGTGCCGTTAGTGGTGGAGAAGATTGTCCGCAGGGTTATCCAGACCCTTGAATGCCCACTTGATGCCGGGAGCCTCACCCCGCAGATGCGCGCAAGGGCCTGCGAAATGCTCACAGAGACTTTTGGCGGGAATTTCTCTGAAGTGGTGGTGGGCGGAGCACCGCTTAACCGCGAGGTGGAGGATTTCCTGGTGGCGACAGGGTTCCGATATACAGTCGGAAGCGGAATGACAGAGTGCGGGCCGCTGGTGTCGCTCTCCCCTTGGGACCAGACCAAACCGCATACCTGCGGCAAGAGGGCATTCTACAACGAAATCCGTATAGATTCGCCGGACCCGGCCAATATCCCGGGGGAGGTATATATCCGCGGCGGCAATGTGTTCCTGGGCTATTACAAGATGCCCCGTGAGACTGCTGAGGTTTTCAGCGGCGGGGGATGGTTCCGCACCGGTGATATCGGTACCCTTGACGAGGAGGGGTTCCTCTCTCTCAAAGGGCGGTGCAAGAGTATGATTCTCACAGCTGCCGGGCAGAACATATATCCGGAAGAGATAGAGAGCAGCATAAACAATCTTCCCTACGTCCAGGAGTCGCTGGTGGTCTCCGTCAAGAACCAGCTGGTGGCGCTGATATATCCCGACCAGGAAAGGGCGGCAAGTGACGGTATGTCTGAGGCGGATGTTTACCAGACGCTTAAATCGGAGATCCGCACCCTTAACGTGGAACTCCCCGCATACTGCCCCATCTCCCGAATAGAGATCTTCCCGGAAGAGTTTGAGAAAACACCCAAAAACAGTATAAAACGCTATCTTTATGACAGAGAAACAAAAACAGTTTGACCGCAGTTACCTTGATATGGCCGAGATATGGTCGCACAACTCATATTGCCAGCGCCGTCAGGTAGGGGCGCTGATTGTCAAGGACAGGATGATTATCTCTGACGGATACAACGGAACCCCGCGCGGATTTGAGAATGTTTGCGAGGAGAACGGCGTAACCAAGCCGTATGTACTGCACGCAGAGGCGAATGCCATAACCAAGGTTGCAATGAGTCACAACAGCAGCGAGGGGGCGACCCTCTATGTTACCGACTCCCCCTGTATGGAGTGCGCAAAACTGATTATCCAGAGCGGCATAACCAGGGTGGTATATCGTCGGGAGTATCGTATTACAGAGGGCCTGGACCTTCTCCGCAAGGCCGGGATAGAGGTTTGCAAATATGAATGAGAATACTTTTTACAAAGTGATCCGCCCGCTGCTGTGGGTAATCACAATTGCCCTTGCAGCCGGAATCGTGCTCAGGGCGCTCCCTTCGTCGTGTGACAGGAAGGTCGATGTCAACTCTGTGGATTCCGACTGGTCCAAGCTGATGCTGGTGCTGGAGAGTGTGGACGAGAATTATGTTGACGACATCGACCATAAGAAAGTAATGGAGGATATCATCCCCGATGTGATGCGTGAACTCGACCCCCATTCCGTATATCTTCCGCCCCAGGAACTCAAGGAGGCGGAGGAGTCGCTGGCGGGCGGCTTCGAGGGAATCGGCATCCAGTTCAACGTGCCCAACGACACCATCGTGGTGAATTCTGTCATTACCGGAGGTCCCTCAGAGAAGGCGGGGCTCAGGGTGGGCGACCGGGTGATAAAGGTAGATGAAAGGGTCGTCGCCGGGGTTGCCATGCCCCAGGACACAATGGTCTCGCTGATGCGCGGTCCCAAAGGTACAAAGGTGATAATCAGTATCCTGCGTCACGGTTCGGACGACCTGATACCGTTCACCATTACCCGCGACAAGATTCCGGTGAACAGCGTGGACGTGTCATATATGCTCAACGATACCACGGGCTATATCAAGCTCAGCAAGTTTGCCCGTACTACATATTCTGAATTTGCCAAGGCGCTGGATAAGCTGCGCGGGCAGGGGATGAAGCGCCTGGTATTTGACCTGCGCGACAACAGCGGCGGCTATCTGGACCAGGCGATGCTGCTGGCAAACGAGTTTCTGGAGAAGGGGCAGATGATTGTCTATATGGAGGGGAAGGCGCGTCCCCGCACCGACCTCAAGGCTGACGGCCGCGGCCGCAACCGGGATTTGGACATCGCGGTGCTTATCAATTCTGGCAGCGCCTCTGCAAGTGAGATATTTGCCGGTGCCATCCAGGACAACGACAGGGGCACGATCTACGGCGTCCGCTCGTTTGGTAAGGGACTTGTCCAGGAACCGGTGTATTTCTCTGACGGATCGGGCATAAGGCTCACGGTGGCCCGTTACTACACCCCCTCTGGGCGATGCATACAGAAGCCCTACAGTGAAGATTATGAGCTTGAGATATACGAGCGCTATGCCAGCGGAGAGATGTTCTCTGCCGACAGCATCAAACTAGAAAACGAAACCAAGTACAAGACTGCCGGCGGCCGTACGGTTTATGGCGGCGGCGGTATCGTCCCTGATGTCTTTGTGCCTGTGGATACCGTAGGGGTGACCGATTTCTACGTGGAGTGCAACCGCCTTGGACTGCAGATAAAATATGCTTCCGAGGTGCTTGACGCCCATACTGCGGAGGTGTCTGCCGCACGCGATATGCGTACATTTGACCGGTTTATCGATGGTATAGCTCTGGAGAATGGCTTCCTTCAGTTTGCAAAACGGAACAATGTCTCTCCTAAAGAAGGGGAGTGGGAACGCTCCAAGGAGTATATCCTCACCCAGGTCAGGGCGCTGATTGCCCGCTACACCCCTATGGGAGACGATGCATTCTACCCGATATACCAGCAGACCGACAAACTGATTCAGATTGCAGTAGAGAATGAAGTTGACGACGCCGGTATCGATTGAGCCGCTGCAAAGGCCTCTTGGCTTTGACAGCAAGTTTCTCTTTATAGGGTCGTGCTTTGCCGATTCTGTGGGCGCCATAATGCAGGAGGCCGGCTTCTCCGTGACCCTCAACCCCTTTGGCGTGCTGTATAATCCAGCATCCATCGCGCAATCTTTCTACCGGTTGGCTTCCCGCGAGCCGTTTACCGGAGCGGATGTCGTTTTTCACGATGGGCTCTACACCTCATTCTGGCATCACAGCCGCTTCTCGCGCCCCTCTGCAGTGGAGTTCCTGACCGATGCGAACAGTGCCCTGTCGGCTGCGTCCGATGCTTTCTCCGCTGCCGGCGTGTGCGTCGTAACCCTCGGCACCAGCTGGGTGTTCCGCCATCTGGAACGGGATATGATAGTCTCCAACTGTCATAAGATTCCGGCCGCCGAGTTTTGCCGCGAGCGTCTCTCCGTCGCTCAGAGCGTAGATTACCTGGCCCCCATAATAGCCGCCAATCCGCAGAAGCTCTGGATTTTTACCGTGAGCCCCATCCGCCATATGGCCGACGGCGCGCACGGCAACCAGATAAGCAAAGCTTCGCTGCTGCTGGCGGTGGAGCAACTGCGGGAGCGCTTCCCCAATGTGGAGTATTTCCCCGCCTATGAGATAATGATGGACGAACTGCGCGACTACCGCTTTTACGAGGAGAATCTGACCCATCCCAGCCATCTGGCGGTGGAGTATATCTTTGACTGTTTCTGCCAGTTTGCGATCAGTACTTCTTGTAGCGATGCCATTGCCTGGAACCGGAAGGCGGCAAAGGCTTCCCGTCACCGCAAATTCCAATTTGGTAATTAATGGCCAAACAAGTAAATTTGAAGTTTGTAAAATAACGAAATAATATGGAACGTAAGAAAGTAGCTCAGTTGTTGAAAGAGGCACCGGGTCAGCAGGTGCTGGCAAAGGGTTGGGTCCGCACAAAGCGCGGCAATAAGAATGTGGCGTTCATCGCCCTCAACGACGGCTCTACCATAAATAACATCCAGGTCGTGTGTGACCTGGCAAAGTTTGAAGAGGATTTGATGAAGCGCATCACAACGGGCGCCTGCCTGGCGGTGAAGGGCGATCTTGTAGTCTCTCAGGGAAGCGGTCAGGCCGTTGAGATCCAGGCTTCTGACATAGAGATTTACGGTGAGTGCGATGCCACATATCCGCTTCAGAAGAAAGGACACAGTATGGAGTTCCTGCGGGAAATCGCACACCTGCGTCCCCGCACCAACACCTTCGGCGCAGTGCTCCGCATCCGCCATAATATGGCTTTCGCCATTCACAACTTCTTCAACAGTAAGGGATTTTATTATCTCCACACCCCGCTGATTACCGCTGCGGACGCAGAGGGTGCCGGCGCAATGTTCCAAGTAACGACCCTGGATATGGACAACCCGCCCCGCACCGAAGAGGGCAAGGTAGATTATTCCAAAGATTTCTTTGGCCGCCTCACTTCTCTCACCGTTTCCGGTCAGCTGGAGGGTGAGCTGGGCGCCACCGCGCTGGGTGAGATTTACACCTTCGGCCCCACTTTCCGCGCAGAGAACAGCAATACTCCGCGCCACCTTGCGGAGTTCTGGATGATTGAGCCGGAGATGGCCTTCTACGACATCAAGGACAATATGGACCTGGCGGAGGAGTTTATCAAATATCTGGTACAGTATGCCCTGGACCACTGCCTGGACGATATCACCTTCCTTAACAATATGTTTGACAAGGAGTTGCTGGAGCGCCTGCGCGGTGTCCTTAAAGAAGATTTTGTCCGCCTGACCTATACCGAGGGTATCGAAATCCTTGAAAAGGCTGTGGCAGAAGGCGTCAAATTTGAGTATCCCGTGGGCTGGGGCATCGACCTGCAGAGCGAGCACGAGCGCTACCTGGTGGAGAAGCACTTCTGCAAACCGGTGATTTTGACCGACTATCCCAAGGATATCAAGGCTTTCTATATGAAGCAGAACGAGGACGGCCGCACGGTACGCGCAATGGATGTGCTTTTCCCAAAGATCGGCGAGATTATTGGCGGCAGCGAGCGCGAGGCATCGTTCGAGAAGCTCAACGCCCGTATAGACGAGCTGGGAATGAGCCACCGCACCCTGGAGTGGTATCTGGATACCCGTCGTTTCGGGAGCTGTCCCCACAGCGGCTTTGGCCTGGGATTTGAGCGCCTGCTAATGTTTGTGACCGGAATGGCCAATATCCGCGACGTGATACCTTTCCCGCGCACTCCGAATAACGCAGAGTTTTAAATAGTTATATATCATGTTGATAATAGGCATCGCAGGTGGCAGCGGCAGCGGCAAATCTACCGTGGTCCGCAGGCTTCAGGAGGTCTTCAAGGACCGCATAGTAGTAATTCCTCAGGACTCTTACTACAAAGACTTAAGCTATCTGAGCGAGGAGGAGAAGGAGGTATATAACTTTGACCACCCCAACTCTATCGACTTTGACCTGCTGTGCCACCAGCTGGAGCAGATCAAGCACGGCCAGGCCATCGAACAGCCGGTGTATTCATATATCACCTGCGGCCGCAGCAAGACGGAGACGGTGCACGTAGAACCCGCCGACATCATCATTGTGGAGGGTATCCTCATTTATAACTGCCAGAAGCTGCGCAGGCAGATGGACATCAAGGTGTATGTTGATGCCGACGATGACGACCGACTCTCCCGCATCATGGTCCGCGACATAGCCGAGCGCGGCAAGGACGTGAACTCCGTGATACAGCGCTACAACGACTCGGTGAAGCCGATGCATCTGCAGTTCATCGCCCCCAGCAAGCGGTACGCAGATATCATTGTTCCGCAGGGCGGGCACAACCATGTGGCTATCAATATTTTGCTGGCTACGATAGAGAAAGCCTTGAACGACAAGACCTGGCTTAAGAAGTAATGCAGGAAAACCCTTCAGAACGCCGCAAAGAAAACCGGGTAGGTCTTTACTCGACAATTATCTTCCACCTTGTTGTGCTGATTGCACTGCTGCTGTATTCCATTGGTGCGAGTGTGAAGAAGGAGAGCAGTTTTATCCTTGACTTTACCCAGCAGGAGAAGCAAGAGCTTATCAAGCAGCAGGAAGAACTCAAAGAGTTTAAGGACCGTGTGAGCAAAGAGCTGGATGCCATGATTGCAGCCGCTCCGACCCCTACCGTGCGCAATGCGGTGGTGGATGCCAATGCCATCAAGGCCCGGGCAGAGCGGGAAGCCCTTGGCCGCAGCGTTGAGGAGGCCCTGGCCGCCAACCGCCGTAAGGCGCTGGAGGCAGAGGAGGATGATGTCGCAACCGAGGATAATCCCGATGCCGGCGGCGGTGAGGAGGAGGGTGAGGCCCATGAATATAGCGGTCCTTCCGTGCTTTCTTACGACCTTGAGGGACGCAAGGCGGTCCATCTGCCGATTCCGGCCTACAAGGGTTTTGGCGGCGGCGACGTGGCTGTTGCAATCTATGT
Source organism: Bacteroidales bacterium (assembly GCA_017445425.1). GTDB lineage: Bacteria > Bacteroidota > Bacteroidia > Bacteroidales > UBA932 > Equibacterium. Next base: position 22,045 of record JAFSUF010000022.1, read on the forward strand.
TAACCGCAGCGGCCGCGTAATCAAGGCGCAGGTTATCGAGTCGGCATCTTCCAAGGATAAATCTCTCTGGCAGTGGGCTGTCAAGGCTGCCGAGCGCAGCAAGTTCAACCGCAGCGACTCCGCCCCCGATCCCCAGAAAGGCAGCATCGTCTACCGGTTCATTGCCCAGTAATACTGGGGAGTTGTCCGGCTCAGATGGCTCGAAACAGCTTCGCTCCGGGCCAGTCGGCTCTTCGCGCCTGTTCCCTACGCGAACTGTTTCTACGCAGAAGAGCGACGTAAGCATCCGAACAAGTACGACTGTCAGTTTGCATAAGTGGGAAGTAACTTTGCCCCGCTAACATCAAACAGACATTCATATGATAACCCGAGAACAAATTGAAGAGATCCAGGCTGAGAGCCGTGAGAAAGGGATCTCCATCAAGAAACTCTTAGAAGAGAGAGACATTCCGTCCCATCAGTACTTCTGGTGGAAACGCAAATACAGCAGA
>JAFSUF010000023.1 GCA_017445425.1 Bacteroidales bacterium
ACATTGATTTGAAAAGAATTATTTTCAAAAAAACAAAAACGCGCAATGTCTTTTTCGGGACTGCAAATATAGATTGTTTTTTTTAATTGCCAAATATTTCCGTAACTTTTTGAAGGATATTTTCCCACCCCATTTCACACTCCTCATACTGTTGTTTCACGGTTGCCTGGTCAATGAACCGGTCGGGTATGCCGACGGCAAGAACTTTCACTCCGGGGTGATTTGCGGCAACATATTCACTCACTGCGCCGTGCAAGCCACCGATAGCTGCTCCGTCCTCTGCGGTCAGAATCACGGAGGCTTTCCGGCATGCATCGTCAATGGCCTCAGTGTCAATGGGTTTGACAAAGCGCATATTGTAGTGGAGAAGGTCGCATCCCAGCTGCTTTTTGGCTTCGGTAACGGCGCGTGCGCACCCGTTCCCTATGGGACCTACCGATAATATGGCAATCTTGCTGCCCTCGTTAAGCAGCACCGCCTTGCCAAGGGGAATCTTTTCAAATGGAACGCTGCGCCAGGTGACCCCTTCGCCACCGCCCCGGGGATAACGTATTATTGTAGAAGGATAGTCCTGCTGGGTGGCGCTGAACAGCATATTGCGCAGCTCGAGCTCGTTCAGGGGGGAGGCGATGGCCATATTTGGAATGCTGCGGAAGGCAGCCATGTCAAATGCTCCCTGATGGGTGGCGCCGTCCTCCCCGACCAGTCCGGCGCGGTCCAGGCAGAATATGACCTTGAGATCCTGCATAGCCACATCGTGCACCAGGTTGTCGTAGGCACGCTGCATAAATGAAGAATAGATGTTGCAGACCGGGAGCATTCCCGCTGCAGCCAGACCGGCAGAGAAGGTGACTGCGTGCCCCTCTGCAATGCCGACGTCAAAGACGCGGCCGGGGAAGACCGCCTTCATTATGTCCAGGCTGCTGCCCCGGAGCATTGCAGGGGTAATGCCCACTATGCGGCCGTCGAATGCGGCGAGTTCCGTGATGGTCTCGCCAAAGACCTTCTGATAACGTTCCGGACCGCCTTTGGCAGGATTCGGCTCACCGGTCTCCGGGTCAAACATGCCGGGCGCATGCCATAATTCCGGATTCTCCTCGGCGGGTGTGTACCCATAGCCTTTTATGGTTACCAGATGCAGGATCTTGGGGCCGTCAATATTCTTGAGGCGCTTCAGGATAGAGAGCACCTGCTTCAGGTTGTTCCCGTTCACGGGGCCGAAATACCTGAACCCTAAGGCGTCAAACATAGAGACCGTCTCGTTGTTATGCAGCAGGAACTTCTTGGTGCTGCGGGTAAGTGCCTGGAGAAAATCCCTCAGCTTGCCGGCACCAAGGCGCCTCCATATACTGCTTTTAATACGGTTGTACCTGACGCCGGAGGTGATGCGCATCAGATGGCGGTGCATGGCGTCGGTCGGTACGTCTATGGAGATGCGGTTGTCGTTGAGTACCACCAGCAGGTTGCTCTTGGAACTGCCGGCGTTGTTTAGTCCTTCAAAAGCGAGTCCGCCGGACATGGCTCCGTCGCCTATCACCGCTATGTGACTGGCATTTATATCCTGCAGACTGTCGGCGACAGCCATTCCAAGTGCCGCGGAAATCGAGGTGGAGGCGTGACCTGCGCCAAAAGCGTCATAGGGACTCTCGCTGCGCTTTGGGAAGCCGCTCAGGCCACCTTTTTCGCGGTTGTGCATAAACTGCTCCCGTCTGCCGGTGATAATCTTATGGGCGTATGCCTGATGCCCTACGTCCCAGATGATTTTGTCCTGGGGGGCATCAAATACCTTGTGCAGGGCCACGGCTATCTCCACCGCCCCAAGGCTGGAACCCAGATGACCCGGGTTATGGGCGCAGCAGGATATGATATACTCCCTTATCTCTGAGCAGAGCTGTTCCAACTGCCTTGTAGAGAGGTTCTTGAGGTCTGCAGGGGAGGATATTTTATTTAAAAGATCGTACACCTATTTCTGGCGGTATTGGGTTGAATACTCTTCTTCCCGCATTATGGTCTGCTCCCTGTCGGGACCCACGGAGATAATCTTCACGGGTATACTGAGCTCCTCCTCGATGAATTTGAGGAACACCCGGAACTCGTAAGGGAAGTCGCTTTCACTGCGGGCTGCACCCAGAGGTTTGTGCCACCCCTTGAACTCCTTGTAAACCGGCTGTATGTCGGCCTGGGTGTCGAACGGGAATATCTTGCACGGCTGGCCGTCCACGATGTAACTGGTTGCTACCTTGATTGTGTCAAAACCGTCCATCACATCGGCCTTCATCATAATCAGGTCGGTGACGCCGTTGAGCATTATAGCATATTTGAGGGCTACCAGATCGAGCCATCCGCAGCGGCGGGGACGTCCGGTGACGGCTCCGAACTCGGCGCCGTTGTTGCGCAGCCGCTCTCCAGTCTCGTCGTTCAGCTCGGTGGGGAAGGGGCCGCTGCCCACGCGGGTGCAGTAGGCTTTGAAAATACCCCATACACGTCCTACATTACGGGGGGCGATGCCAAGTCCCACGCATGCGCCGGGGCAAATGGTGTTGGAAGATGTCACGAAGGGGTAGGAGCCAAAGTCAATGTCCAGCATGCTGCCCTGGGCCCCCTCCGCCAGTATCTTTTTGTTGTTTTCCAGGCATTCGTTGGCGAAATATTCCCCGTCTATGAGCTTGAAATCCTTGAGGTACTCGACTGCCTCGAGCCACTCAGCCTCGTGTTCGTCTGCGTTGAATTCAAAATCAAAGGCGCGCAGGTACTCCAGATGCTTTGCCTTGAGGGCGCCGAAACGCTCCTTGAAGTTGGAGGCCAGAATGTCGCCTACGCGCAGGCCGACACGGCTTACCTTATCGGTATAGGTGGGGCCGATGCCCTTGAGTGTGGAGCCTATCTTGGCCTTACCCTTGGATGCCTCCTGCGCAGCATCTATTATCTTGTGTGTAGGGAGAATCAGGTGGACCTTCTTGGAGATGTAAAGGCGCTCCTTGAGAGGTATGCCCGCCGCCTCTATGGCCTCGCACTCGAGGCGGAAAGTGACCGGGTCGAGCACAACCCCGCTGCCTACTATATTAATTGTACCTTTTCTGAAAACACCGCTGGGGACACTGCGGAGCACATATTTATTGCCCTCAAAATGGATGGAGTGTCCGGCGTTCGGCCCCCCCTGGAAGCGTGCAATAACCTGGTAAGTCTCTGCCAGATAGTCAACTATCTTACCTTTTCCCTCATCGCCCCATTGCAGGCCCAGTACTACGTCAAGTTTCATGTTGATTTGAATAAATGTAATATGTTTTCGCGAACCGCGAAGTTAGCGCTTATAGTTGACAATAGAAAATTTTAATAACTTTGTGAGTATGCAAAGGAGAGATTTTATAAGGACTTCGGCTGCCCTTGCGGCTGCTGCTGCACTGCCTGGCTGCAGCCATGTCGGCAAGGGAGAGTATTCCGATGATCTGGTGATGGACTGGCGCCCCTATACCGGTCAGCTGAAATATTCCTTCACAATTGCGACCTACTCGCGCACTTTCACCCCGCTGGTGCTCGTACGTCTCAGATGGCGCGATTATGTGGGCTATGGCGAGGCCTCCATGCCGCAGTATCTGGGAGAGAGCACAGGATCCGTCACAGCTTTTCTCGGCCGGGTCTCTTCTGAGGTGCTGCCGCGGTTCAAGGACCCTTTCCTGATGGACGATATTCTCTCTGAGGTGGATGCCCGCGCGGAGCGGAACACTGCTGCCAAGGCGGCGGTGGATATCGCACTTCACGACCTTGTGGGCAAGATTCTCTCCCGCCCCTGGTGGCAGCTCTGGGGCTATGATGCCGCCAAGACTCCCTGTACCTCTTACACCATAGGTTACGATGAAAGCGATGATATCGTTAACGAGAAGATACAGGAGGCATCGTGGACAAAGGTGGTGAAGGTAAAGCTCGGAATGGGGGAGGAGCAGGACAAACGGATGATAAACCTTATCCGGGCAAAACTGGATACAGTGATATGCGTGGACGCAAACCAGGGATGGAAGAGCAAGGAGGAGGCGCTGGATATGATAAACTGGCTTTCTGAGCGCAATGTCAGCTTCATCGAGCAGCCGATGGCCAAAGAGAAGATAGACGATGCCGCATGGATCACGGAGCGCAGCCCGCTCCCCGTGATTGCAGATGAGGCATGCCAGCGTCTGTCCGACATCCCCCGCCTTGCCGGTGCCTACGACGGCATCAACATCAAGCTGATGAAGTGTACCGGAATGCGGGAGGCGCATAAGATGGTCGATATGGCCAGAGGCCTTGGGATGGAGGTGATGCTGGGTTGTATGACGGAGACTTCGGTTGCGGTATCGGCCGCCGCCCAGCTAAGTCCCGTGGCCCGGTGGGCCGACCTGGACGGCAACATTCTGCTCTCCAACGACTGTTTCAGCGGAATGCGCCTGACCGACGGCAAAATTACATTGAACAATAAACCCGGTATCGGCGTCGAACCCGGAAAACCCTTTGAAGAGCTATGAAAAGAGTACTGATTGCCATTTTTATGTTGTCAGGTATCAATCTGGCGTATGCCCAAGTCGTTAATGGGGTTGATGGAGACCTCAACCAGGCTGCGCCGGCAGAACAGGTAACGGACAGCATGGCGGCTTCTCCCGCCTGGGATATGGAGGCCACATTTGCTGTGCGGGATACTTGTTCCCTGTCTATGGATTTATACTTTCCCAAAGATGAATGCGGGAAGCACCCTTGCGTGATATTCGTTTATGGAGGCGGGTTTATAAACAATAACCAGCGCGAAGCGGGGGTTGTGAAATACTGCCGCCGTCTGGCAGATGCAGGATATGTCACTGCCGCCACCAATTACCGTCTCGGACTCAAAGGGATAAAGAACAAGGGGTTGCTGTCTATGGCAAAAAGCCTTGACAATGCAGTCAGGCTCTCCACGGAAGATCTCTTCTCTGCAGTGCAGCACCTGATTACCTTTGCAGACGAATATAATATCGACCCCTCCCAGATTATTCTGGTTGGCAGCAGCGCCGGGGCGATCACAGTATTGCAGGCAGACTACGAGCTGGGCAACGGCACGGCTCTGGCGGCAGCGATGCCGGAGGGGTTCCGTTTTGCCGGGGTGATTTCGTTCTCCGGGGCTGTTTTCTCCAACAACGGCAAGTGCAAATGGAGCGTGCAGCCGCCGGCGCCAACCCTTTTCTTCCACGGCACCTCCGACGAACTTGTCACCTACGACAAGATCCAGTTTTTCAATATGGGCTTTTACGGGACCAAATCTCTGGTAGAGAGGTTTGAGAAATTTGACTACCCGTATATGTGCATCCGTTTCAACAACCGCTATCACGAGGTTGCGGCCTTTATGAACACCTGTTTTGACCAGACGCTGGGATTCATACAACAATTCGTACGAGATAAGAAAAACTGGCAGGTGGACATTACCGTCACAGACCCCGATATGGACATCGCAAAGCCCTGGGCCTTCTCCGCAAAGGACATCTACGGAAAGTAATCCTAATCACTCGCACCGGAGGGCCTCTACGACATTGATTCGGGAGGCGCGGCCGGCAGGGAGCGTGCAGGCGGCTATGCCTGTGGCCATGCAGATGAGCTGTGAGATTGCAATCCACTTCCAGGGGATGGCAACGCCGGTATGGAGATATACTCCTAATCCATTGCCGCATATTATGCCGATGGCGGTACCGATGATGCACCCAGCTTCGCAAATAAGCAGTGACTCTGCCAGGAACCCGTCCCGGATATTACCTCTGGAGGCCCCCACGGCGCGGCGCAGGCCCACCTCCCGCGTACGTTCCGCAACGCTTATCAGCATTATGTTGGTGAGGGCCACAGATGCGCCCAGCAACGTCAACAGGCCTATTATCAAAGCTATACCGGAGAGGCTTCCTCCCAGTTTGTCTATCTCCCGTTCCGCGGCGCTCCCCTCAGTTATTTCAAATCCGGACAACTCCCCGTCACGAACGTGCCTAACCGCACGCATCGTGGCCTCTGCCCGGGCGGCGGCATCGGTGGCCATGTCTTTGGGAACAGCCAGATCAATAGAATAGCTGCCCTTTACATCGACCAGGCTCCCCAAGGCCCCTCCAAGGGGGATGAACACCGTGTTGTCGGTGACAATCCCCAGCAGTGAAGTCTCACCCTGAAGCACCCCGCTGATGCGGAACACCCTCCCTCCTACATACAACATTGCACCCAAAGCGCTATCTAAACCCCCTTTGCGGCAGAGTTGCCTGGCAACCTTCCTGCCCACCACACATTCGTCTGCGCCAGTGAACTCCCTGCCAGAATCTATCGCCAGAGCGTTGCAACTGAAATAATCGCCAGAGAATGCCAACACTGTGGTTTGAGGTCCCAGCCGCCCGCTGCCATAGCCGACCCCGTTTTGCAAAGGGACATGTGTGTAAACGGAGATACTCCCATCGTGGAGGTTATCACCGAACCTGGCGGCAAAATCAACAGCTTCCGGATAGCTGAGCGGCGCCGCCGTACGACTCCCGGCACCAGCCGATTTCGTCTTATGGGAAGAGATGGTGATGTGTCCGGCAGATGTGCCAAACGCCCCGGTCAGCAGCGACGACAGGCACTCAATGGCGGTCTGTGTCCCTACGAGGCAGGTGATGCCCAGGCACACAATGCCAATGGTCAGAAAAGAGCGCAGCTTGTAGTTGGTGATGTTGGCGCCCGCAGTGCGGACGGCTTCTGCCAGATAGGAGATTCTCCCCCTCAAATCCTTCGTCCTCATGTCCAAATATGTTTAGTTGCTCAAAAGTAAGCAAACCTGCTGACTTGCGCAAACGAAAATCTTCTAATCGAGAGAGTAGCGCACCTCGCCGTCTACGATGGTGTAGTGGACGATATAATTCTCATCTATCAGGGCGACATCGGCGGTGAAGCCGGTTTCAATACGGCCGATATTGCTGTAGTTGAGGCTGTGGGCGGCATTCAGGGCAGCTGCGCGGACAGCTTCTCGCAGGGGAAGACCGGTGCTTGCCACCACATTCTTGAGCGCCACGTTCATGCGGAGTACGCTTCCGGCAAGGGCTACGCTATCTTTGAGGCGGGCGGCTCCGGCAGCCACCATTACCGGCAGGCCGCCGAGGTCGTATTCGCCGTCGGGCATACCTGCGGCACGCATGGCGTCGGTGATGAGAATCATGTGGTCAGGCCCTTTGACCTTGAATGCAAGAGCAATCATATTGGCGCCAGTGTGCTGCAGGTCGCAAATCATCTCTGCGAAAACGTTGCTGTGCAGCAGACCTGCCCCTACCAGACCGATTTCGCGGTGGTGGAGCGGGGTCATCTGATTGCAATAGTGAGTCAGGTTACGCAAACCCTTTGCGTAGCAGCGGTAGAATTCTGCATATTTTGCAGAGCTGTGGGCCGCACTGGGCACAATGCCCATCGCCAGCAAATCTGTAACAAAGGTGTCGCCTCCGGGAAGTTCCGGTGCAAAAGAGACTTTGTGGATGGGGAAAATAGAATTCAGCCTCTCCACAAACTTGATGTCGGGCATACGCACGAATGCCGGATTCTGGGCGCCTACCTCACTCGGGTTGATGAACGGACCCTCCAGATGGATGCCGGGCATCTTCACACCCTTGCCGTTATATTTTGCTATGGAAGAGAAGGCGGCTTCCAGGGCCTCTTCGCTCTGCGTCAGGGTGGTAGGGAGCATCATTGTCACACCCTCCTTGAGCTTGTTCAGGCCGATGGTGTTCACCCCCTCCTCGCTGCCGTCGGTAAAGTCGCAGTTGTTGCGGCCGTGGCAGTGGATATCTATAAGGCCCGGGATGGCGGTAAGGCCTGCGGCGTTGATTACAAGGTCGGCGTCGGGCAGGCTCTCCCCAGGTGTAAGGACGCTGTATATGATATTGTCTTTGATGAGGATACTTCCATGTTTGACTTCAATACCTGGCGAGGCAATGTTGCAATCCCTGATTAATGTGCGCATGATATGTGGCTTAAATTTTTACAAAATTACAAATAAATATATCGGTGTGTAACGGTTTGCCGATAAATATTTATTCTGTATTTTTGCAGAGTATCAAAATAACGTAACGACTACGATGTACAAGGGAAACAAAAATCGCAGTGATGCGCCTGCCCGTTCCAAAACACCTTCCGGCGGCCGCAAGCAATATGGCGCTGCCCACGGCAAGCCATCTCATGACAAATACTATTCTCCGATAAAGAAGAGTGCCCCCCGCAAGGCACCCAAGGCTCCTTTGGAGGATAACGGCGAGGTCCGCCTGAATAAATTCATCGCCAACTCCGGCATCTGCTCGCGCCGCGAGGCCGATACCTATATCCAGGCCGGGCTGGTGACCATCAACGGCAAGATCGTGTCGGAACTCGGCACAAAAGTGAAGCCCGGTGATGACGTCCGTTTTAACGGTCAGCGGCTCAAGGGAGAGCAGAAGGTTTATCTGGTGATGAACAAGCCCAAGAACTACGTCACTACCACAAGCGACCCCCATGCGGAACAGACTGTCATGGATTTGATATCCAAGGAGAAATGTCCTCAGCGGGTATTCCCGGTAGGGCGCTTGGATAAAGCCACCACCGGCGTGCTGTTGTTTACCAACGACGGTCCTCTGGCAGAGAGGCTGATGCATCCCAGCTACGAGACCCGCAAGATTTATCAGGTCAATCTGGACAAGAACCTCAAGGGGGGTGATTTCAGTGCGATCTTAGAGGGTATCAAGCTGGAGGATGGCGAGATACATGCAGACAAGCTCTCCTTTGTGGATGATGACGACCGCAGCAAGGTGGGGATAGAGATCCACAGCGGCCGCAACCGCATCGTCCGCCGGATTTTTGAACATCTGGGTTACAAAGTCCGCAAGCTTGACCGGGTTTATTTCGCAGGTCTCACTAAGAAGAACCTTAAGCGCGGCCAGTGGCGCTTCCTTACACCGGAAGAGGTCAATTTCCTTATGATGGGGGGAGAGCGTTAGTATGCCTGCTACCAAGCACAAATCGGGTTTTGTAAATTTAATCGGCAACCCCAATGTCGGCAAGTCCACGCTGATGAACGCCCTGGTGGGAGAACGGCTCAGTATAGTGACCAGCAAGGCCCAGACCACCCGCCACCGCATAATGGGCATCGTCAACGGCGATGATTACCAGATAGTCTATTGCGACACCCCCGGCATCCTTAAGCCCAAGTACCGCCTGCAGCAGAGCATGATGGATTTTGTGGATGCGGCCATAGGCGATGCCGACGTCATACTCTATGTCACCGACACCGTGGAGAAGCCCGACAAGAACGACGAATATGTGGCCAGACTGAGCGTAGTCACATGCCCAGTTGTGCTGGTCATAAACAAGATAGACAAGAGCGACCAGGAGACGGTGGCGCAGCTGGCCGCCTGGTGGCGCGAGCGCCTGCCCAAAGCCGACATCTTTGCAGCATCGGCACTGGAGAAGTTCAACGTAGAGCAGATTTTTGCCCGTATCCGCGAGCTTCTGCCCGACAGCCCGCCGTGGTACGACAAGGATGTCTTCACAGACCGCAGCCTCCGCTTCTTCGCCTCGGAAATAATCCGTGAGAAGATATTGGAGAACTATGACAAAGAGATACCGTACTGCTCAGAGGTCGTGATTGAGGAGTTCAGGGAGAGCGAAGAGCGTTACGACATCCGCGCCGTGATAAACGTGATGCGCGAATCGCAGAAGGGCATCATAATTGGCCGCGGTGGTGCAGCGCTTAAGAGGACCGCAACCGTAGCGCGTATTGACATGGAGCATTTCTTTGAGAAGAAGGTGTTCCTGACCGTTTATGTGAAGGTAGAAGAGAATTGGCGTGACGACCGCCGGATGTTGCGCCGTTTCGGATACATACAAGATTAAGAATTATGAGCGACGAGACAGACGATATTTTGGAAGAGCAAGCCGTTGAGCCTCAAGAGGATGATTTGAAGGTGACGGAAGATACCGGCAGCGCACCCGCCGGCGGCAAGGCCTCCCGCAAAGAGCAGAAGTTCAGCCGCGTGATAAGTGCGGGCGAGAACCGCTACAAACTGCCCGGAATGTTCAAGGACTGGTTCCTTGACTATGCCTCGTACGTTATGCTGGACCGCGCCGTTCCCTACATAGAAGACGGCCTGAAGCCGGTGCAGCGCCGCATCCTCCACACCCTAAGGCTGAACGAGGACGGCAAGTACCATAAGGTGGCAGGAATCGTGGGTGACACCATGAAATTCCACCCGCACGGTGACGCCTCCATCTACGACGCCCTGGTATCGATGCAGCAGAAAGAGCTGCTGATTGACGGGCAGGGCAACTGGGGCAACGTCCTCACGGGCGACAAGGCCGCCGCCATGCGTTACATCGAGGCCAAGCTCAGTAAGTTTGCTCTTGAGGTGGTGTATAATCCAAAAATCACAGAGTGGGAGTATTCATACGACCGCAACAATCTCGAACCCGTTTGTTTCCCTGTAAAGTTCCCGCTGCTGCTGGCCCAGGGTACTATGGGTATAGGCGTGGGGTTACGCATAGAAATCCTCCCGCACAACTTTAACGAACTCATAGACGCCTCCATTGCCGCGCTCAGGGGGAAGGAGGTGGATATATATCCCGACTTCCAGACGGGCGGCATCGCCGACTGCTCCAAATACAATGGCGGGCAGCGCGGCGGCCGTGTACGCGTGCGTGCCACTATCACCAAACGCGACAAACGCACGCTGGTGATAGAAGATGTCCCCTACGGTGAGACCACTGGCAGCGTAATCGCCTCTATCATAGCAGCCAACGACCGCGGCAAGATAAAAATCAAGAAGGTCGACGACTACACCGCGGAGAAAGCCGAGATTGTAATCCAGCTCGCGCCGGACATCTCCCCGGACAAGACCATCGACGCATTGTATGTCTGCACCAAGTGCGCCGTGAGCCTCTCGCCCAACGCAGTGGTGATCAAGGACGGACGGCCGGAGTTCATGTCGGTGAACGAGATACTCAAATACAGCGCCTTCCACACCCGCGACCTGTTTGAACAGGAGCTGAAGGTCCAGCTCTCCGAGCAGGAGGACGAGTGGCATAAGACCTCCCTGGAGAAGATCTTCTTTGAGAAGAAGATATACCGGGTGCTGGAGAACGACGCCCTTACCTGGGAAGACCAGGTGCAGGACGTAACCGCCGAGATGAAGAAATACGAGAACCTGGTGAAGCGTGAAATCACCACCGACGATATCCTCAAACTGGTGGAGAAGCCGGTCCGGAAGATATCCAAGTTCGACATAAAGGCGGCTGAGGACAAGCTTCTCTCCATAGAGCAGCGCATGGATGAGATACGCCACAACCTGGAGCATCTCACAGAATACACCATAGAGTATTTCAAGAACCTCAAGAAGAAATACGGGGCGGCGTTCCCCCGCCGCACAAAGCTGGAGGAGTTCGAGGCCATCCAGGCCCAGACGGTTGTCGTGGCCAATTCCAAACTGTATTGCAACCGTGAGGAGGGCTTCGTGGGGACCGATCCCAAGAAGATCAACAACCCCGAATGCATGTGCGAGTGCTCTGATATTGACGATATCATCGTATTCCTCAAGAACGGCGACTATATAGTCACCACTGTCAAGGACAAGGAGTTCATAGGCAACGGCATCATATATGCCGGAGTGTTCAAGAAGGGCGATGAGCGCACTATATATAATGTGGTTTACCGCGACGGCAAGAGCGGCCCATACTATGTGAAACGCTTTGCCGTAACCGGCGTTACCCGCAACAAGACTTATAACCTTACTACCGGGAATCCCGGCAGCCGCGTGGAGTGGTTCACCGCAAACAGCAACGGTGAGGCGGAGACCATCAGGGTCGCTTTCCGCAGCCGTCCCAACCTGCGCAAGCTGTCCGATAACTACGACTTTGCCAACCTGGCCATCAAGGGGCGCAGCAGCCGCGGCAACCTGCTCACCCGCAACCCGATAGCCCGCATCCAGCTCAAGAGCCTTGGCGTATCCACCATCGGCGGCAAGGAGATTTGGTTTGACGAGGATATCCAGCGCCTCAACGATTCCGGGCGCGGTATCTCCTTAGGCGAATTCCAGCAGGATGACAAAATCCTGGTGGTGCTCAAGAACGGCAACTTCTACACCACATCGTTCGATTTGAGCAACCGCTACCAGGGCGATATCATCATGATTGAAAAGCTTGACCCTGACGCAGTTTATTCGGTAGCGTATTTTGACAAGGAATCAAAGTTCTACTACCTGAAGCGCTTCAGTTTTGAGGCAAGCGACAATAAGGAGCAGTGCTTCATATCTGAAGTTCCCGGCTCCAGGCTATGCGATATATGCCGTGACACCTTCCCCCGCCTGGAGGTGACATTCAAGGGGAAGAATGCCGACCGCGAGCCCGAGGTGATAGATGTGGCAGAATTCATCGCCAAGAAGGGAATAAAGGCCAAAGGACGCCGTATATCCACCCTCGACGTGGCCAAGGTAACCTTTGTGGAGCCTTTCCCGGAGCCCGAACTGTCGATGGACGAGGAGATGGAAGAGGATACGATTGAACTGGCAGACGACGGCAGCGTAGATATGGAGCCCCAGAACGTCAATGAAGAGGATGCTCTCCGCATTCTGGAAGAGAACTCGGCGGCCGCTTCTGACGACTCTGAAGATGACCGCAGCGACGGTCCTATAGAACTCACCCTGTTCTAACTATGATTGTTGCCCTCACCGGTTTCATGATGTGCGGCAAGAGCACCTACGGGAGGGCTGCCGCAGAGGCTCTCGGCGTGGAGTTCGTCGATCTGGACGACCATATAATAGAAGGCCTCACCCCTGGTGAGATAATTCGTGATAGGGGCGAAGATGCATTCCGTGAGAAAGAGACGGAGGCTCTCCGCCGTTTCCTGGAAGGGGATGCTGAAACTGTTGGGTGCGCAGATAAAGCAGCAGGTACAAACACAGATAGCTCCCGTGTGACCGCCATCCTGGCCCTGGGCGGGGGAACTGTGTTACGCGGGCAGAACCGTGCGCTGCTCAAAGGGCACTGCCTTGTAATCTGGCTCAGGGCCCCACTGGAAGAAACTGTGTTCAACCCGGAATGGGCCCATCTGACCGCCACCCGGCCGCTGCTTGCCGGCGGCGACCATGAGCGCATCACAAAGCTCTATGAGAGCCGCATTCCCATCTATGAATCTGTTGCTGATTACACTATAGATACCTCCGGCAAATCCCCGGAACTTGTTCTCGATGAACTAATACGCGCCATCAGCCGGTAACGTTAGAACAAATCTTCTTTGTCCTTGATGTCTTTGATACGGAGCTGGATGTTGGCCAGGCCGCGGTAGTAGTTCTCCGCGATGGAGTAGCAGATGTCTATGGGGTTGCCGGCCTGGATGTGTGCAAAGTGCTCTGACTGGTTGAACGCTATGGCAGACAGCGGCAGATATCCGCCCCCCTCCTGGATGAGCTCGAGCTTGAGGTGGCCGTTGTCGGTACCTACGCACCGTCCGTTACCGTTGTCATACACATTCTCCGATATGAACACGGGGGAAGGGTTGCCGGGGCCAAAAGGTTGGAACTGCTTCAGAATCCTGAAGAACTTGGGGGTTATCTGCTTGAATTCCAAGAAGGAATCGATGTTGACGATAGGGGTTAGGATGTCGTCGTTGATGACCTTGGCTACGTGCTCCTCAAACCGGCGTGAGAACTCTGCGAAATTCTCCTCTTTCATCGTTAGGCCCGCCGCGTATGTGTGACCGCCAAAGTTCTCGAGCAGGTCGGAGCACGACTCGATGGCTTCATACAGGTCGAATCCTGCGACAGAACGGGCGCTGCCGGCAATGAATCCGCCGGCCGATTTTGTGAGGACGATGGTGGGGCGGTAGAAGGCCTCCACAAGCCGGGAAGCCACAATCCCCACTACCCCCTTGTGCCACGAAGGGTTATAGACTATCGTCGATTTCTTGTTGTCGAATTCGCTGCTCTCACGGACCATGTTGATTGCCTCTAAGGTAATCTCGCGGTCTATGCTCTTGCGCTCGTTGTTGTGGTTGTTGATTTCGTCGCCTATCTTGCTGGCCTTCTCGTCGTCACCGGCAACCAGCAGATCCACAGCGGTACGGCCGGACTCCATACGGCCCGCCGCATTGATGCGCGGCCCGATCTTGAACACAATCTCATCTATGGTGATGAGGTGCTTTTCCAGTCCAGCCAGCTTGATTATGGACTGCAGCCCCTTGCGCGGGCGGCTGTTGAGATTTTTGAGACCGTAATATGCCAGCACGCGGTTCTCACCGGTGACAGATACCAGGTCGGAGGCGATACTCACCACCAGCAGGTCCAGCAGGTCCAGAACCTGTTCGCGGTGGATGCCGTGGGTCATTGCATAGGCCTGGGCAAGTTTGAATCCGACACCGCACCCGGATAGGTCGTCAAAGGGATAGGTGTTATCGAACCGCTTAGGGTCCAGCACCGCCACTGCCTTGGGGAGTTCCGAGTCGGGCAGGTGGTGGTCGCAGATTATCACGTCGATGTCGAACCGGGAGGCGTAGTTCACCTTCTCGATGGCCTTGATGCCGCAGTCGAGGGTGATGATAAGGCTGCAACCCTTCTCGTGGGCATAATCTATCCCCTTGTAAGAAAGGCCGTAACCCTCGTCGTACCGGTCCGGGATGTAGTAATCCAGAAGGTAGTCTGGGGTAACGCTCTTTAAGAAGATGTACATCAGAGCCACTGCGGTAGTGCCGTCCACGTCGTAGTCACCGTAAATCAGGATCTTCTCCTTCCGGTTCACGGCCAGCTCGATTCGGTCCACCGCCTTCTGCATATCCACCATCAGGAAAGGGTCGTGCAGCATGCTCAAATCGGGGCGGAAAAACTCCCGCGCCTGCTCATAGCTCTTTATGCCGCGCTGGACCAGAAGCTCCGAAAGCACGTGGTCGATGCCCAGCTCCTGGGCAAGCTGCCGCACAAGGACCGGATTGCCCGGCTCCTTCACTATCCACTTTCTATCTACAATCGGAGTCATAATCAAGCAAAGATACCCCATTATTTCATTTTTGGCAAAAAATAAGTTACTTTTGTGCGAAAATGCACATTAGGCACCTTTAAACGATGGAAATCTCTCAACTTAACGAACAGGAGCAGGGTCGCAGGGAGTCGCTCTCCCGCCTCCGCGAACTGGGCATCGAGCCCTATCCTGCAGCAGAATATATTGTCAACGCCTCAACTGCCAGCATCAAAGCCGGTTACGACGACGAAAAACATAATTTCGCAGATGTTTCAATAGCCGGTCGCATAATGAGCCGCCGCATCATGGGGGCAGCCTCATTCATGGAGCTGCAGGACGATGCGGGCCGCATCCAGGTCTATGTCAAGCGTGACGAAATCTGTCCCGGCGAGGACAAGACTCTGTATAACACCGTCTTCAAGAAGCTTCTGGATATCGGTGACATCGTAGGTATCACCGGTTTCGCTTTCATTACGCAGACAGGTCAGCTCAGCTTGCACGCAAAGAGCCTTACCGTGCTCAGCAAGTCGCTGCGCGTGCTCCCGATAGTCAAGACCGACGCCGACGGCACTGTCCACGACGGTTTCACCGATCCCGAGCTGCGCTATCGCCAGCGTTATGTCGATCTGATTGTTAATCCGCAAGTGCGTGACGTTTTTGTGAAGAGGGCTAAGATTATCGCCACTATGCGCGAATATTTCAACGAGGCCGGCTGCCTGGAGGTCGAGACTCCCATACTTCAGAGCATCCCGGGCGGTGCCGCGGCGCGTCCGTTCGTAACCCATCACAACACTCTGGACATACCCCTGTACCTGCGCATCGCAAACGAGCTTTACCTCAAGCGTCTGATTGTGGGCGGCTTCAAGGGGGTATATGAGTTTGCCAAGGACTTCCGCAACGAGGGTATGGACCGCACCCACAACCCCGAGTTCACCTGTATGGAGATATATGTGGCCTACAAGGACTACAACTGGATGATGAAGTTTGTGGAGACCATGCTGGAGAAGGTGGCTCTGGCTACCAACGGCTGCACCAGGTTCGACGTCTGGGGCAACGAGATAGAGTTTAAGGCCCCTTACCGCAGGCTGCCTATGCTGGAGGCCATCAAGGAGTATGCGGGAGTGGATATCTCCGGAATGAGCGAAGATGAACTGCGCAAGACCTGCGTGGAGAAGAACGTCCCCATCGACCCCTCTTTCGGATACGGCAAGCTGGTGGATGCTATCTTTGGCGAGTATTGCGAGAAGAATCTTATACAGCCCACATTCATAACCGATTATCCAGTAGAGATGTCGCCGCTGACCAAGCGTCACCGCAGCAACCCGCGTCTTACCGAGCGATTTGAGTTGTTCGTCAACGGCAAGGAGCTGGCCAACGCATACAGCGAGCTCAACGACCCGATCGACCAGTTTGAAAGGTTTGAAGACCAGGCGCGCCTCAAGGCCAAAGGCGATGATGAGGCTATGTACATTGACATGGACTTTGTCCGCGCCCTCGAATACGGCATGCCCCCGACCTCCGGCCTGGGCATGGGTATCGACCGCCTCACGATGTTCATGACCAACTCTACCACTATTCAGGACGTGCTCTTCTTCCCGCAGATGAAGCCGGAGAAGAAGGCAGAAAAACCCTCAGAAGAGTAGGGGCCTGCGCTGTTGGAACACATAGAGTCCATCCACAACCCGCGCCTGAAAGAGGTGGCGGCACTTGCGGCAAAATCGTCTTTGCGCCGCGATCGTTCCCTGTGCGTTGTGGAGGGGCGCCGCGAGATTTCTAACGCGGTTGCATGCGGGTTTGTGATTGAACAGTTGTTCTTCTGTCCTGATATTATCCCGGAAGATGACGTACAGCAACTGATTGATGCTGCCGCCCAGACGCTTTCCCTCTCTGCTGCCGCCTATGGCAAAATAGCTTACAGGGAAGGGACCGAAGGGGTGGTGGCGGTGCTGAGAACTGCGCCCCGCACTCTGGAGAGCCTGGCTGTGGCAGATGATGCACTCATCATCGTGCTGGAGTCGGTAGAGAAACCGGGCAATCTGGGAGCGATTCTCCGCAGTGCGGATGCCTCCGGGGCTGCTGCCGTGATAGTGTGCGATCCGCTCACCGATCTCTATAACCCCAATGTGATCCGTGCCAGCATAGGGGCGGTATTCACCACTGCAGTGGTGGCCTGCTCCTCAAAAGAGGCGGCAGGATGGCTTCAGGGGAAGGGATTCCAGATTGTAACTGCCCAGCTTCAAGATTCTGAGGTTTACTACGACGTGGATTTTACCCGCGCCACGGCAATTGTCTTTGGCACGGAATCCACCGGCCTCACCGGGTTCTGGCGCAACATCTCCGACGCAAAAATCCGCATTCCGATGCTCGGACAGATGGATTCGCTCAACGTTGCGACCTCTGTGGCAATTTTAAGCTATGAGGCTGTACGCCAAAAGAATATAAAATAGCATCCCGCAATGAAATTAGGCATTATAGGCAATCCTGTGTCGCACAGCCAGAGTCCAAAGCTGTTCGCCGAGCTGTGCCCGGGCCAGGGCACCTACGACAAGATAGAGGAGCCCGACTTTGAGAAGGCATACGCACGTTTTTTAAGTGACTACGATGCGGTGAATGTCACAATGCCGTTCAAGGAACTGGCATATTACAAGTGCAAACCGGGCAGCGATGCAGTACGCACCATAAAAGCGGTTAACATCCTCAAAAAAGAGGGCGGCAAGGTGGTTGGGTATAACTCAGATTATCTGGGTGTGCGTGATATCCTGGAGAAAGACGGCGCTGCGGGGAAAAGCCTGCTTGTGGTCGGCTGCGGAGGAGCGGCCAAGGCTGCGGCGGTGGCGGCGGTGGATGTCGGCTGCAAGGTGGCGATGACCAACCGCAGCTATGAGAAATGCTACTCTTTTGTGCGCCACAGCAATCTGGATATCGACGTTATAGAGCTCCAGGATGTGACGCTGGAGCGCTTTGAGTATGTGATTTATGCCATCCCCGCCCCCTTGGAGGAGTTGAGCGGATGGAACTTTGCCGGCAAGAGGGTCCTGGAGGCAAATTATGCCAATCCATGCCTTCGGGGCAGGGTAGCGTCGGACGGTGGAGAATATATTGAAGGAATTGTTTGGCTCAGGGCCCAGGCGGTAACCGGATTCCGGATAATGTTATTAACTTTGCCTTGTAACGAATAATAAAAACTTTAAGATATGGCATCATTAAACAAAGTAATGTTGATTGGAAACGTGGGCAAAGACCCTGAGGTGCGTGATTTTGAAGGAGGTCTGCGCAGGGCCAGCTTTACACTTGCCACTACGGAGCAGTTCCGCGACCGCGAGCAGACCGAGTGGCACAATATAATCGCTTGGCGTCAGCTTGCGGAGCTTGCCGACAAGTATATCCGCAAAGGTTCGCAGATTTATGTCGAGGGGCGCATAACTACCCGCTCATGGGATGGTAACGACGGTACCAAGCGCTATACTACAGAGATAGTGGCCAATACCATCCAGCTGCTTGGCCGCCGCTCAGAGGGTCAGGGTGGTGATCCCGGTCCCCAGCCGGAGGCGCGATACAGCCGCCCCGCTGCACCTGCTGCACCTGCAGCACCAGCATCCGCACCGGCTCCCGCTCCGGCTGCAAATATTGATTCAACAGAAGTTGACGATTTACCTTTCTAACAACTTTCTAATTTTTATCTACTTACACAAAGAAATGAAAAAACTGTTTGTTTGTGCGGCGGTTCTTTTTGCATGCGCTTTTGGCGCTGCCGCCCAAGATTGGAGTATGTCTGCCGGATCGGAACTTTCTACCCAGTATCTATGGCGCGGGTTTGCAATTGCCGAGTCTCCGACAATAGTCCCCACTTTCACCCTCAACTACGAGAATGAGGATTTTAGTTTTGAGGCTGGCTATTGCAGTATCACCGAACTTCAGAGGAATCACTATCTTGAGATGGACGTCTGGGCTTCAGCCACATTCAAGGGGATAACTTTCATGGCTTTGGAACAGGGTTGCGCCAATAATCTGGGCCTTGGCGGATACGACGACAATTTTGAGTTGACACTATCTTACGAGTTGCCGTTTGAATTCCTGCCCGCTTCGATTTCCTGGAATACATTCGTGGCCGGCGACGACTATAATCTTCAGGACGATTTCTCCAACAAGAGGGCATTCTCTTCATATATAGAACTGGATGTTCCGTTCGAGTATAATAATTTCTCGGTGGATGCAACAGTAGGCGCAACTCCGTATCGTTCCGATTTATATGAGAACGAAGGCGGCTTCAAGTTTATCAACCTCAGCTTGAAGGCTGGTTATAAACTGACCGCGGGTGACAATTTTGAGCTCCCGCTCTATGCCCAGTACACCTACAACCCGCTCCTCAAGGCAAACTATTTCTTGCTTGGATGCACCTTTAACTACACCTTTGCCTTATAAATAACATATCTATAACACAAGAAACCGACTCGAAGGGGTCGGTTTCTTTGTTTTTGCATGTGCCTGGCAGAGGCCTTTGCTTGAAAGTTGCGTCGCTACTCCGTTCGAAAGCCTTTTCTCCGCTACACCCTTTCATGCTTCGGCGTTATCTGCCCTGCTGCTACTTGCGGCCCTTCAGTTGGGCGGCCAGTTCTTCGTAGCCGGGTTTGCCAAGCAGGGCGAACATATTCTTCTTGTAGGCCTCCACGCCGGGCTGGTTGAAGGGGTTCACGCCAAGCACGTAGCCGCTGATGCCGCACGCCTTCTCAAAGAAGTAGAACAGCCAGCCGAGGTTGAACTCGTCAAGACTCTCCATATCGATTTTGATCTGCGGTACGCCGCCGTCGATGTGGGCCATGATGGTGGCTTTCATCGCGCCTTCGTTGCACTCCTCCACGCGTTTGCCGGCCAGATAGTTGAGGCTGTCCAGATTGTCCTTGTCGGTGGGGATGCGGACCTCGCGGTTGCATTTTTCAACATGCATTACAGTCTCAAACAGGGTGCGTTCACCCTCCTGGATGTACTGACCCATGGAGTGGAGGTCGGTGGTGTTGCTTACGCTTGCGGGGAAGATGCCCTTGCCGTCCTTGCCCTCACTCTCGCCGTAGAGCTGTTTCCACCACTCTGAGACATAGAGGAGCTTGGGGTTGTAGTTCACCAGAATCTCGGTCTTGTAACCAGCGTCGTAAAACATGTTGCGGAGGGCTGCGTACTGGATTGCGGGGTTTTTATCGCTGCGCTCGCTGCAGACCTTCTCTGCCTCCTGCGCGCCGCGTACCATTGCGTCGATATCATAACCTGCAAGGGTGATGGCCAGCAGGCCGACGGGGGTGAGAACCGAGTAACGGCCGCCGATGTTGTCTTCAATAACAAAGGATGTGTAACCCTCTGCTGTAGCGAGGCTCTTGAGGGCTCCGCGGGCGCGGTCGGTAACGGCAACTATGCGCTTGGATGCCTCTGCGCCGTATTTGTTCTCTATGAACTGCTTGACAATGCGGAATGCAACTGCCGGCTCTGTGGTTGTGCCGGACTTGGAGATAACCACGCATGCGGTGTTTTTGTTCTCGATTACATCCATCAGCTCTGCAAGATAATCTTCGCTGAGGCTGTTGCCGGCAAAGAAAATCTGCATCCCTTTCCCGGGGAGAAAGTTGTGGCTGAGGGCGTGGATGGCTGCCTTTGCGCCAAGGTAACTGCCGCCAATGCCGATAACTACCACTGTATCTACGTTCATTGCCTTCCAGCGGGCAACCACTTCCTTGTATTCGTCAAGCACCTCTTTGGTGATGGTTCTGGGAAGACGGTTCCAGCCCAGGAAGTCGTTGCCTGCGCCCTGACCCCCTTCCAGGGTGTCAAATCCGGCGAAGGCCTTCTGAATATATTCATTGATTCTCTTTTCATCTGCGAATGGCTTACATCCGCTCTTGTCAATCTTTATCATTGTGTCTATAATTTTGATAACGGGGAACCAAAGGTATAAGTTCTGGGGCGAAAAAGAAAATATTTGAAAATTCTTTGTGAAAAAAGAAAAAATACTCTACATTTGCACTCCCCAAACGGGGTACTGATTTGCCCAGATGGTGAAATTGGTAGACACGCTACTTTGAGGGGGTAGTGCCTGATTTAGGGCGTGCAAGTTCGACTCTTGTTCTGGGCACAAAATAAAAAGAGGGTGACTAAAAAGTCTTAGTCGCCCTCTTTTTCTGCGTACTACTGTACGCGGGTCCTATCCAAATATTCAATTCTCAGAGAGTTTAAATACCTTTTTTCTTATCTTTAAAGGAAGAAACGTAAATCCTGAACGATATGAAATCTACACTCTGGAGAATACCGGCGCTGTTCTTTGTGGCGGCGGCCGTTACCAACCTGCTGGGACATACATCTCTCGCCCCGGATTCCATCTCTGAGCTGGTTAAGCCGGCGCTCCTTCCGCTGCTTGCCCTGACTACACTTGCGGCAGCAGGCACTACTGATATCAAAGGGCTCAAGACAATCCTCCTGGCGCAACTTTTCGGCTGCACGGGGGATATCCTGCTCATTCCCGACGGTTTTCTGCCGTTCGTGTGCGGAATGCTGGCATTCCTGCTGGGACACGTCTGCTATATGTCGGTGTTCGGCGGCCGCTCCTGGAAAGGGCTGAAGCTTTCAACTTGGATTATCGCGCTGATAGTGATGGCCGGTGCGGTGGCGGGACTGGTTGCCGCCATTGGCATCAAAGGGGCTATGCTGGCTCCTATGGCCGTCTATGGCATGGCGCTCATGATGCTCATCTTCAGCGCGCTGATGGGCGTGGTGCGCATCGGTGGCAGGGCCTGGTGGATAATCCTCTGCGGAGCAGTCCTTTTCACATTCTCCGACGCCCTGATTGCCACCGGCAGCTTTGGCGTTCTCCCGTTTACGGGCAAGCGCTTTGTCATTATGCTTACATATCTCGCGGCCCAAAGCCTGCTGGCCGCCGGTTTCCTGCGGCTTAAAGAGTAGTTCCGGACTCGGTTTGGGGCAGAGCCCCAGTTTAGTACTCGCCATCAGGCGATAGCGAAGCGCGTGCGGGTTGGTATGCAGAATAGCCAGCGCGGAGCGGCAGGGTTTGGGGCAGAGCCCCAGTTTAGTACTCGCCATCAGGCGATAGCGAAGCGCGTGCGGGTTGGTATGCAGAATAGCCAGCGCGGAGCGGCGGGGTTTGGGGCAGAGCCCCAGTTTAGTACTCGCCATCAGGCGATAGCGAAGCGCGTGCGGGTTGGTATGCAGAATAGCCAGCGCGGAGCGGCGGGGTTTGGGGCAGAGCCCCAGTTTAGTACTCGCCATCAGGCGATAGC
>JAFSUF010000024.1 GCA_017445425.1 Bacteroidales bacterium
GACGTTTTCGCTGGTCCACTCCTCGCCGTCCGTGGCATTCTCTATTGTGACGCGAGCGTTTTGTATATTGCCGATTCCGGGATTTACAAACATAAAGTTGAATCCGTCATAATCGTCATAGCCCTGAACCAGATTGGCGGCATCGAATTCCGCGGTCCAGATATGACGGCCCATAGAACCCTGTCCCCAGCAAAGTTCTACCCCGTCACTTTTCTCCACTATGCCACACCGTCCGGCTTTCTGCTCAAGGGAACGCTTCACTTTCCAGTTATTGCCTTCGCTGACATATTGCCGGCCGTTCTCACTGACCTGCAGGCCAGAAATATCCATCTTGCCCAAATTGCCAACCGGAATATAGAATTCAGTGCCGGAAGAGACGGTTGCATCCCACACTTGCGTGAAATGGGCGGAGCCGTCGGCAAAAACCCTGACGGTTATATCCAGGTCAGATATCTCCTGTGCTACGGCGAATCTTGCCGCCAGGAGACAGACCAGAAGAGTGATTGTCCTTTTCATAGCGATAAATGTATCATACAAATGTATAAAGAATTGGGGCATTTACGTACATTTGGACCCGTAAAAAGAACAATATGAAGACAAAGCTGATAGTATATGACTTTGACGGGACTCTGGGCGACACCAAGGCAAACATAGTGATGACTATGCAGGAGACGATGCGGCGGATGGGCTACCCTGTACCTGACGAGGCCACCATTGCATCTACAATCGGGCTGCCGCTGGAGGCCGGCTTTGAGATTATGGCGCCTGGGATAGGCCGCGAACGCTGCCAGGAATGTGCATCACTCTACAGGGTTGTGTTTGACGAGTACAAGGCGATGCTCAATCCCCAGCCGTTCCCCGGCGTATGTGAGACGCTCGCCAAGATCAGCGGGATGGGGATTGAGATGAGCGTGGCTTCGTCGCGGCTGTCTGTCTCGCTGAATGCTTTTGTCAGAGATATGGGCTTGGAAAAATATATCAGTTATGTGCTCGGCGTCGATTTCCAGACCCGGCCCAAGCCAAATCCCGACCCGGTGCTGCAGTGTATGGAGCATTTCTCCATCCCGGCAGATGAGACACTTGTTGTGGGCGATATGGCGGTCGACATACTTATGGGACGCAACGCAGGTGCCGCCACGTGCGGTGTCACCTGGGGCAACGGCTCCAGCGAACAGCTCACAGCCGCCGGCGCGGATTACATCATAGATCAGATGCAAGAACTAGTTTCTAACGTCATTCGTTAAGGGCAGAGACCTTCGCTTGTAAATGGTTTGTTGCTGTCTCTGCCTATATCGGCTACGCCTGATGGGCAGGTCTTAGCAAATCCAATACGACTTTTACGGGATTGAAGGTCTCCACGGGAACCTCAACAAACAGGGTATTCCAGTCACTCATAGCCCCGTTCCAGAGCCCGGGCATCTCAAGCGCCTTGAGTTCGCGCCCCTGATAGCTCTTGCTGCTCATAAAGCCGGCATCGGGATCGACACGACTGAGAAGGTCAAACTTATCGCCCTTATAATCGCGCAGCAGGCATACCAGATCCACGGGGTTGAAATGCGTCGCCCCGGCCATCGCCGCCATAGCTGCCGGGTCGTCCTTGGGTATCTGCACGCTCTCCAGTATCTGCAGTGAAGTGCTGCCATCCTTGCCCACTACTATATACGGACCTCCGCCCGGCTCACCCTCGTTGCGTACCATACCGCAAACACGTACAGGGCGGTCCAATTTTGCACGAAGCGCAGCTACACGTGCCTCAAAAGATGCGGCATCCGGCATGGTTACGCACAATTCCTTATCCAGGAACGCCTCGATTTCTTCACACAACTCCTCATTGGGATTCTCAAGGGCCGCCAGATAAGAGAAGATTCGGTCGCGCAGTTTGAGGGCCTCACCCATGAGCACCTGCTTGTAAAGCGAGGTCACAGGGAGCAACTTCTCATGGGCAACGTTATCGATATTCTTGATGGAAACCAGTTCCGCGTCCACTTTATCCAGATTGTAAATCAGCGCCCCGTGGCCGGCAGGACGGAAAA
This sequence comes from Bacteroidales bacterium, assembly GCA_017445425.1. GTDB lineage: Bacteria > Bacteroidota > Bacteroidia > Bacteroidales > UBA932 > Equibacterium. Next base: position 2,034 of record JAFSUF010000024.1, read on the forward strand.
GCAGATCCCCTTCTGCAGTGCGGAACGGCACATTGGCCATATCCACTGCAATTGTGTCCGTGGCTTTGTCCTGATAGGTAAAGGTGATGTCATATTTCACGCCGTAACGCGCCTCAAACTTATCCTTAACCTCAGCAAGTGCAGCCTCAAACACAGGGTGATGTTCGGGGGATATTGTGAACACAAGGCGGCAGACGCCGTCTGTGTCGCGCATGTAATCGGCAGCCTCCACCAGATGCTCCGCCATGGCTGTGCGGACCTCATCTGCATATCTGTGGAACTTGAGCACACCTTTGGGTTTTGAGCCGTAACCCAGCCCTTCATCCCTTAACAGTTTCGCAAGCGTCTCCTCGCGATATGCGGCGGAATCGACCGGCTCGGCAAACATCTCCGGGGTGTAGAAAGCAAACTCCTTTATGCGGGCTGCAAGCTTGGCTCCGGGGGCCTCTGCAGGAAGGTCCTTACCCGAGCGGAGAGAGTCAAGGCCGGCGAACATATCCTTGAACATACGCGACGCCGCCCCGGAGGCAGGTACGAATTTGCATTTGCCATTGACACGGGCATTCCGGTAATAATCGGCAGAAGCAGCGGCATCGGCCTCAGAGAGTACGCGTATTCCGCGTCCAGGTACGGCAGCCCCCGCAATCTTCATTGCCGGAAAGCCTTTCCTGAACCGGTCAATCTGTTCCCCGATCTGCGACAGGGAAGCCCCACGCGCCTCTATCTGGCGTATGTCATCCTTAGAAAACATATACTACGCCTCCCCAAGCGGAGCGATTGTCATCCCCTGCTTACGAATTTTAATTTCGCCGTTCTCAGACTCATACTTGGAGATATTGTCGTGCAGGGCCATAAGCAGGCGCTTTGCATGCTCCGGAGTCATCACGATGCGGCTGGCAACCTTAGGTTTGGGAATCCCCGGCAACATCTGCACGAAGTCAACTATAAATTCACTTTGGGAATGGGTGATAACGGCCAGATTGGAGTATATCCCTCCGGCCATCTCCGGGGTTAACTCAATATTTATCTGCTTATTATTCTGATTATTATCCATATAAAAGATGTTTTTCTATTATTTTGCAAATGCTACGCTGCGGACTTCGCGGATAACCGTAACTTTCACCTGACCGGGATAGGTCATCTCATCCTGGATCTTGCGTGCAACCTCGTTGGATATCTCGTCGCATTCAGCATCGCTCACCTGGTCGGCACCTACGATCACGCGGAGTTCGCGGCCGGCCTGGATTGCATAAGCCTTAACAACGCCCGAGTGGGATGCGGCAATATTCTCCATGTCTTTGAGTCGCTTGATATAAGATTCTATCACCTCGCGGCGGGCACCGGGGCGGGAACCTGAAATGGCATCGGCCACGAGCACAATCGGGGCGATGAGGGTTTGCATCTCAACCTCCTCGTGGTGAGCGCCGATGGCGTTGCAAATCTCCGGCTTCTCCTTGCACTTCTCTGCGATCTGCATACCGACTATTGCGTGCGGCAACTCGTACTCTTCTTCTGCCACCTTTCCGATATCATGCAACAGACCAGCGCGTTTTGCGACCTTTGGATTGAGGCCGAGCTCTGCTGCCAGGATCGCAGATATGTTTGCCACCTCACGAGAGTGCTGCAACAGGTTCTGGCCATAAGAAGAGCGGTATTTCATACGACCCACCATCTTGACCAGCTGGGAATTGAGCCCATGTATGCCGAGGTCGATGCAGGTACGCTTGCCTATCTCCATAATCTCTTCTTCCAGCTGTTTGCTCACCTTCGCCACAACCTCCTCTATGCGTGCCGGATGAATCCTGCCGTCGGCAACCAGCTGATGCAGCGCCAGGCGTGCCACCTCGCGGCGTACAGGGTCAAAAGCGGAGATAAGAATGGCCTCAGGTGTATCGTCAACAACAATCTCAACACCGATTGCCGCCTCCAGGGCACGGATGTTACGCCCCTCACGGCCAATGATGCGCCCCTTTATCTCATCGTTTTCAATATTGAACACGGTAACTGCATTTTCAATTGCAATTTCCGGAGCAGTACGCTGGATGGTATTAATGACAATGCGCTTGGCCTCTTTGCTTGCAGTGAGGCGGGCCTCATCCATAACATCGTTGATATACGACATTGCCTGGGTCTTGGCCTCGGCCTTCATACTGTCTATGAGCTGTTCCTTGGCATCTTCTGCCGTCATCCCGGCCACCTCTTCAAGTTTGCGGATGGCCTCTTCCCGCATAGAATCGTACTCTTCTTTCTTCTTGTTGAGGATTTCCAACTGGCGCTGGAGATTCTCCTTGATCTGGTCATTCTCCTTTATCTTGCGGTCAAGGTCGTTCTTCTGCTGGCCTATCTGGCTCTCTTTCTGACGGATGCGATTCTCTATCTGCTGAATCTGGGCGTTTTTCTCGTTGATTGCGGCCTCGTGCTCACTCTTGAGCTGGAGGAACTTCTCCTTGGCCTGGATAATCTTCTCTTTCTTTATGTTTTCGCCCTCAAGCTCGGCATTGCGGATTATCTCTTCCCCTTTATTCTTGAGGATTGCCCTTTTAATAAAAAAATACAGCAGGATACCTGCAGCTGCGGCCAGAACGGCCGTTATTACATATGCAATCATTGTATAGTTATTGTTAGTTGTGTAACCTTTATCCAATAACTTACAACAGGCTTAAGCCAGAGATTTTTATAAAAAAGGCCGTTAGTTACTGTAAGTCCAAAAATCTTGCAAGGTAAGATTTAAGTCCGGCGGTATATGCCGCAAACTTCCTCCGTCCCATAAATGGAATCCCCGTAAAGGGTAACCTAGGCCCGTTTTTGGCAGCCGCGAACTCTTTTGGAAGTTAAAAATGTTGATTTTGGCAAAGAGTCAACTAACGGCCACTGTCTATGTATTCTTCCAATCGTTTGTCAAGGGTGGCGATTCCCGCCAGCAAATCCTTGGCGTCGTCTTTAGCTTCAAGCGAGATATACTGCATCACGAACTCCATCAGCACAATGCTCAGAATGTCCTGCATATCCTTAGTGGCATACTTGGAGGCATAGAAAGATACCTTCTCTTCAATTTTCTTCACCGCCGCACGAACCCGCTCCTCATTATCGGGCTGGATGTGGAAGGTGAACTTGCGCCCGCCAATGGTAACTGTTATTTTCTGCTTCTCGTCCATTGTATGCGATTAACCTAACATTGCTATACACTCATCTATCTCCTTTATCACTGCGTTCAATCTGCGCTTTGCCCCTGCACTGTCCCCTGGTGACGCCGTAAATGCGCCCGCCAACTGTAAGTTATGTAATTTATCTTCTAATGTTTTTACTTTTTGTTCTAAAACTGATTGTTTCTCTTTGTATTGTTCAATCTGGCTGCGGTACGATTCTGCCTCCTTGCTGAGGGAAGCACTGCGGGAACGCTCTGCCTCATACATTGAGATGAGCTTTTCCACCTTGGCCGATAGAGCCGAAATCATATCCTCTGCCATATTGCCATCGAATTAATTAACCGACTCACAAAAATACAAATAATCCTGCAAATATCAAATCACTCTTTCACGATGCCCTTGCGGCAGCGGCCGTCAGCATATACAGTGAGCGGCTTGTCAAAACGCACCACTCGGAACCATTCGCCGTCGTATTCTGCCTTCATCGCATCCAGCCGCTTTCCGTCAAAAATACCATCTCCTTCCGAGGGGTTGATGGAGAAGTATCCCACGCCGAGCGAGGTCACGTTCTGGAAGAAATGGGTCCCCTGGCTGCTCTCGATGTTAAAGTTCTTGAGGGCCATCTCCACTATCACCTTTGCCTGCGAGATATGCCCCCACTTAACCGGTACTCCCAGGTTGGGGTCAGAGGAGCCCCATCGGCCGGTCCCCACAAGGACATATTCCTCCCCTTTATCTTTCATCATAGAGTTCAACTTGTAAAGTTCATCAGCTATCTCATTGGTTTTCAGAGAAGAGAACTTGTCGAACTTCATATATATCAAGTGTTGCAGACCCTTTATCTCACCTACGCCCAGGGCACATTCAGAATAAATTATCGCGTCATCGGTGGATATTGAGTCCCAATCCACCTTGGCCTCGTCCAGACCGTTGATGATGGGGCGGATCTGTAAGAAATTGAACACGCGGGGGGCGCCCGGCTCGACGTCCATGTTTACGGCAAACTCTATCTCCACGGGGCAGCGGAGCTCCTCCTCGCCTATCCGGAGCAAATCACGTATAATCTCAGCCAGCGGGAATGAGTTGTATTTAAGGATACTGTTGAAAGTTATCACCTTGAACGACTGGTTGAAGGTGGGGCCCTCGCTTATGCGGTTGTTGGCATAGTCGAAATTGGAGCAGACATACTTGGCGTTGCGGAATCCGCCTATCCTGCTCACGGGCAGCCTCTCTATGTTCACAGCCTCGTCAATGGAGGGGAGGAACCTGCCGGGGTCAAGATTCAGCGCCAGCACCTCGGTCTGGGCGTCGCTTATTGTGAGCTCCACTGTGGATGTCTGCAGGGCTTTGTCGGGGTATGCGGGAGAGAAACGCAGGGTCTTGCCTCCGTCAACCACCTCCTTGCCGAGGCCCATAACGACGTTGCATACCCCATCTTCTGTCTTCTCATACCCAATCGGATACAGATTGCGGGAGCGTGCCACGCCAGACAAAGTAGGGAAATAGAGCCCGTCCTGTTCAGTACCGCACACCTCCTGCACAAGAACCGCCATACGCTCTTCACTGAGCACATTCTGGGAGGTCTGGATATAAGCCTTTGAAGATGCAAAATAGACCGAAGCATATACACTCTTGATGCCCCGGATAAGCATTCGGAGCATCTGCCCGTCGTCTTCACAACGGGGAATCATGTATGTTGAATAAACCCCTGCAAAGGGCTGGTAGTTTGAGTCTTCCAGCTTTGAAGAAGATCTGATTGCCAGCGGCCTGCGACAGGTAGAGACAAACTTTTTAAGCTTGAGATGGAGCGACTGCGGGATAGTGGAATTCAGGAACTCGCTGAGGAGAAAATCGTCTGTAGTGTCCTTTGCAATAATATACTGAAGGCCATTGGAGGTGATGAACTCCTCAAAATAGTCAGTAGCGATTACTATGCTGCGCGGGATAGTAATGCGCACGTCGGGGTACTTTTTGTATTGGTCATGCTTGGCAATGATGCCGTTCATAAAAGCCAGGCCGCGCGCCTTGCCGCCTATGCTGCCGTTGCCGATCTTGGCAAAGGCAACGGCATCACTGTAGGTTTTCTCGTCAAAATTAGCCACTATGCCCTGTCCTAGCAGCACCCGGTACTCCTTGAGAAGCCGCACGATGGCGCGACGGTGCTCTTCTGTAGAAGAAAACTGGCTGCTGTTCATGCTGCGAAGCACCTTGGCGATAGGGAACAGACCGCGGGCATAGAGCCATTTGGAGAGGTGCATCTGGCTGAGATGGTGCTCCAGCACATCGTCCGGGACCGATTCAATCAGTTTCTGCATCTGATAGAGGTCGTGCGCCCGGCCAAGCTCAAGACCAGATTCGGGGTCGGTGAAAATAAAATCTCCGAATCCGAACTCGGAGTGGATAACGTCATGTATGTTCTCCAGGAGGTTTTTGCTGCTTTTGGGGATAAAACCGGCCCCCAGCGACTCCGCCAGCGCCTTGTATTCAATTTGCTGCGACTGCATGATCACAGGCATCCACGGAGTCTGTTCCTTGACCATCTTGATAATATCGACGCCGGCATCGGACTTCTCTGTCTCGCTGAGGTCGCCCTTATGGATTATCATACCGAGGTCGGTGATCACACCCAGCAGGTTGTTTTTGTATTTCTGGTAGAGCTCCACGGCATCAGAATAGTTGGTGGCCAGCAGCACCTTGGGCCGCGACCGCTTGCGTGCGATCATCTGCTGCTCGTTATATGCATCCTTTATAAACTCGCTGTTCTGCAACAGCAATATGCGGTAGAGTTCAGGCAGGTAAGTAGAATAAAAACGGAACGAGTCCTCTGCCAGCAGGATTGCCTGCACCCCGCCCTCCAGGATATCGCTCTCCGCGTTAAGATAGTCCTCAGCAAGTTTGATGATGGCAATAATGAGGTCGGCAGTACCGTGCCAGCAGAAAATATTGTCGATGGCTTCGCAGCGCCTCTCCTCTATCCGGCGGTAAATCTCGCGGGAGAAGCTGGTAATCAAAAACACCGGCATATCGGGGCATATCCCCTTTATTCTCTCTGCAAAGTCAAATACGGTCATCCCGCCCACGTTATACATGGTGAGGACAAAATCAAACTCCTCCCCTGCTGAAAGCCTGCCCAGGGCCTCATGGGCACTGCTGACCCTGGTGATGGCCGGAGGGTTGCTCATGTTCAGCTCTATATATTCGCTGTTGATCTGGGAGTCTATATGACCGTCCTCTTCAAGGGTATAACCGTCGTAACTGCTGCACACAAGAAGGATCTTGTGGATACGGTACTTCATATAATCGTGGCGGAGATCGCCGTCAAAGGATAATTTCTCGTAATCGTTCATCAGATAATTATTACGCTCAAAAGTAATGATAATTTACTTAATTATTAAACTAAGGGGTATATTTGCAGTCTAATTGTCTATATGAAAAAGATTCTTTTTATCCTGATTTCCGCAGCCCTTACCCTGTCTGCTGCGGCACAGCCCAAAGCAACAGTAAAACTGGCACTTATAGATACACTTACCGGCGAGGCTGCATCTTATGCCGCGGTTGTCCTATACCCGGAGAACGATACCACCGCAATGCATTACGCCCTGGCCGGCCTGGACGGTAAGGCTCAGTTTGAAAAGATAAGCTACGGCAAATATATCCTCAAGGCAGAATTGATGGGTTACGAAACCCTCAAACGCAATGTAAACGTAAACAAGTCCAATGTAAACCTGGGCACCATGGCCATGAAGGAGGATTTCCAGATGCTGGAGGGGGCTACCATCTCTGCAGTCGGCAATGCAATCACCATAAGGCAGGATACCATAGAATACACCGCCTCCTCTTTCAAGGTCAAGGACAATGCGGTGCTGATTGACCTTCTCCGCAAACTGCCCGGCATAGAGATAGGCAGCGACGGCAGCATCACTTCCGGCGGAGAAACCATCAAAAAGATCACCCTCAACGGCAAGACCTTCTTCCTGGACGATCCCAGCCTGGCCACGGAGAACATACCTGTGAGCGTAATCGAGAAGGTCAAGGTGATTGACAAGAAATCTGAGCAGGCCCAGTTCAGCGGGATAGAAGATGACGATACCGAGAAGATAATTGACGTAAGCACTTATAAGGGGATGTTCAACGGATGGTTCGGCAACCTCTCCGGCGGACTGGGGCGCGACCTGCGCAGCGCATCTTCTTCCGACAGCAAATTTACCATGAGCAACGACTGGCGCTACCAGGGCAACGGGATCATAGGGCGCTTCAACGAGACCGACCAGCTCGCTTTCGTGGCCAATGGCAACAATACCAACACCCGCGGAGGATTCGGACCGGGCGGAGGATTCGGCGCAATGAAGGGCATAAACGACGAGTGGATGGCCGGCGTGAACTACGGCTCTACCCGTGTAAAGGACCTTGAGGCTAACATCAGCGCAGAATATGGCCAGCGCAAGAGCGACGTACAGAGCAAGGACGAGAAGACCACCTACGTAAACGACGGAGACGACCTGCTGACATCGTCTGACAGCAAATCCAAGAGCGGTACACGCTTTGTGGAGGTCGGCGGCGAAATCAGCTACGAACCGGAAGGCACGAGGATTTTCTTCCGGCCGAGGATCAACATGGAATGGAGCACCAGCGACCGCAGCAGCAGTTCCGCTACCGGCACAGAAGACGAGAGCGACATATTCTCAAAACTGAACGATTCCCGCTCATTCTCATACGGAATCACCCAGAGCAAGACTGCGGACGGACGGTTCATGATTGGCAAGCGCATCCTCAAACCGGGCCGCACCCTCAGCCTCAGCGGCCGGTACAGCTTCTCCGGGAGCCAGAGCGATGCCAAGGAGTTTTCCAGGACAGACTACCTGACCAACGGCACCACCACCCTGATAGACCAGTATTCCCATACCGACACGAAAAGCATGAGCCTGACCGGCAATCTGGAGTACACGGAACCGCTATCGGACAACTGGTTTGTCAGCGCCCGTTACAGCGCCAGCTACTCCCACAGCAACTCTGTGAAGAACACCTTTGACTGGCTGGGAGCGGAACACTCCCCCGACGATACCGATTTCATCCGCGATATGGACAATAACGGTTACTCAGAAGAGGCCAACGTCTATTACAGCAGCAGCGTGGAGAACATATTCGTCAATCATCAGGCCGGAGTCATGATGCAGTTCCAGAAGGACCGCAACTTCATACAGTTCGGCGCCACGCTGCAACCCACCTACAACGAGACCCATACCACCAAGTTCGGCGTCACCACCGATATGGGTGAGGGCGAGTGGCTGCTCAACTGGTCGCCCGAGGTACGCGCCCGCTACAACTTCAACCAGACCACCAACCTGCGCGCAAACTACAACGGCCGCTCCCAGCAACCCTCCACGGCCCGCATGCAACCCATCCTGGACGTCTCCAACCCTACGGCAGTCACCATGGGTAACGCATACCTGCTCCCCTCCTTCACCCATAACGCCCGGCTGTTCTTCAACACCAACAACAAATACACCTTCTCTTCCCTCACTACAGGACTCTTCTTCAACTACGGCCTGAACAGCGTAGTTACAGCAAGCTGGTTTGACAAGGACGGCGTGAGCTACTCCATACCGGTTAACGCCAAGAAACCTTCCCAGTCATACAACGCTTTCATAACATACAACACCCCCATATCCCGTTCTAGTTTTTCCATCGCCTCCAACACCCGCGCTTCCCTGACCAACGCCGTCAGTTACCAGAACGTCAGCTCACGCGAGGGGCTTGATGCGACGACATTTGAATACGACAGCTTTATGAAGGATTTCTGGGGCACAGCCCCGGACGGCAGCGTGGATGCCTCCGGCAGCAGTTTCTACAGCGGCGCAAGCGGATTCGCAGAGAGCAGGACCACGGCCTACTCCATATTGGAGGACCTGAGCCTGCGCTACAACGGTGACAAGCTGTATGCATCCTTGGGCGGCACCATCCGCTACAATAATGCCATTTATTCCCTCAATTCGGCCGCCGACAAGCACACTCTTGACAACTCCATCATGGGTTCCCTGGTCTGGACCTTATGGGACCGCCTTGAGCTGAGCAGCGACGCCACCTATACATTCTACCGCGGCTACACCGCGGGTTACAACGACCCGGAATTCATCTGGAATGCCGGCGTAAGTTACAAGCTGGGTTCTGTATCACTCGCAGTAAACGCATACGACCTTTTGGAGCAGAGCAAGAGCATCTCACGTACAACGACGGAGAACTATCTGCTGGATTCCTGGAGCAACCGGCTTGGCCGCTACATAATGTTCAAACTTACCTGGACCTTTGGCAAGTTCAACAATGACCGCGAGGGGCGCGGCGGTTTCGGAGGAGGTCGCGGCGGCTTTGGCGGCAACCGGGGCGGCTTCGGAGGCCCCGGCGGCGGTGGCAGATTCTAGAATAGAGCGAACAGCTGCTCCGCGAGAATGCCAAGATAGTTGCCTACGGCAAACCCAATTATGCCCACGGTAATGCCGGGCACAAGCACCTTGCGGTTATTCATGGCGCTGGTCATCATCGGAACGAAAGGGGGAGAATTGATAAGCGACACGCTTGTCACCACCATCATGTCAGACTCGATCTTAAGCAGTATTGAGAGGAGGAACTGCAATAGCAGCGACCCGAAGATGATGCACACCAGGAACAGCAGGGTATAGAGTTCCTGACCAAAATTCAATTTAGTGACATCGGCCATGGAGGCCACGGCGATAGAGAAGATGTAAATCAGGTAGAGGCCGATATTGTAACTGTAGGTGAGCTTGCGTACCGGCTTGAGGAAAGACGCTGCGATTGCGGCGGTAGTAAGGCCCAATATGAATACCGGCATGAACCACCCGGCGCCAAATGAACCGGTTACAGTTTTGAGAGTTATAGGTTCGCCTTGGAAAAGAGCTATTGCAATACCCGCAACGGCAACTATCAGCACCGATACCACAAGGCAGCATATCACCGCCAGCAATATCTTGAATATCTGACCGATGCCGCGCGCCGACCAGAGGCCCCGGTAGTTATTCTCTTCCTTCACCGCCTCGCCTGAGACGTGACCGCTCCCCTCCTGTGCAGAGGTCTCCTGATGAGGGAGCACCTTGCGGAACCACTTGATGCCGACCGTGAGCAAGAAGATGAAATACAGGAAACAGATCAGCATATCGTAAGAGTTAAGCAGCACATAGCGTTCTTCTGGGAATCCCAAAGCCATCTTGAGTGCCGCCATATTGATGGTGCCGCCCGTTTCACACCCTACCAGCAATCCCGCCACCTTGGGGCCGTCGACAATCCTGCTGCCAAAGATTACATAGCCAAGGGAAGTTGCTACAATCACTGCAATCAGGCCCGCGATAAGCGACTTCCCCACCCCTTTCATATCTTTAAAGTTGAACTGGCATCCAAAGAGCATCATGGGGAGTGCCAGCGGAATCATTACGGTGGTAATCGTATCCTTAAGCTTAAAAGTGGCGTCGGTGTTAAGTCCGGGAATCTGTCCCAGAAGGACGCCGATTATGTATAGAATAAGTATCGGTCCTATCTTACCCAGAAAAGTCACCTTGCGGCAAAGGATAAGGACCAGAGCCGGCATCACCACAAATAATATGGCATAAAAGATTACGGGGAACATATCGATTCTGTTTGATTAAACTAATATGGAAAGGTAGATGTAAGCTGCATAGAGCATAACGAAAAGGATACCCTTATACCACGTGAGGGTGTTCCGCTTGGGCAACAGGGCGCTCAGGTAGAGCAATACGGAGGTTGCAATCAAGAAGATGAATCCCTCCAGATTGACACTGTCCACCGTAAGGGGGCGAGCTATGGCGCTGCATCCTAGAATCAGCAGTATGTTGCTTACGTTAGAACCGAGGATATTGCCCAGGGCAAGCTGGTTGCGCTTTTTTGCCGCCGCAACTATGCAAGTGACAAGCTCCGGAAGCGAGGTACCGCACGCCATAAAGGTGATGGCAATTACCGTCTCAGACACTTTCAGGGCACGGGCAATCTCACAACCCTTGTCCACGAACAGCTTGCCGCCTGCGGCTAGCGCCGCAATACCAACGATAACCATCGTTATCAGCTGCCAGAGAGGCTTTGGAGAGGATTCCTGTTCTGCTTCTGTCTGAGATTTGTCTCCGGTTTTAAAAGTCAAGATCAGGTAGCCGGCAAATAGAAGCAGGAACAATATTCCTTCAAGGCGGGATATGACAAGAGATTCGTAGGGCCTGAATGCTATCGGCAGATATGCAAACAGCAGCAGAATCGCAGATGCTACTGTATTAAGATGCATATCCCTGTTCCTGTTGTCCTTAGTAAAAATAATCGGGTTTATCATAGCCGTAACCCCGAGTATAAGCAGCGTATTGAACATATTGCTGCCGGTCACGTTGCCGATAGCAATCTCCGCACTGCCGCGGATACTGCCCAGCAGGCTGACCGTGAGTTCCGGCATCGAGGTACCGATACCCACTATACATACTCCTATAACGAATTCAGGTACGTTGTAACGCTTTGCAATTCCGCTGGCGCCGTCAACAAGCCAGGTGGCTCCCAGAAGTGTGAGCACAACACCGGCAATAAACCACACATACATCATACACGAGCAAATTATCAAACTAAATTACGAATTTTTATTATTAAACGCAAAATACTAATTACTACGGCCCACATAAGTTACAAATTGTAAGTTGACAAAAAACGCATTATAAACTATTATAAAGCAATATTTTTTGATTTTTAAATAAAACATATATATTTGCGCTTGAAAAATGCAATAACAAACCCAAAACATAATCAACAAATCTATGACAGCAAAAGAATATGCAGACCGGTTAATGGCCGATGTCGTTGCCAAGAACCCCGGTGAAAAGGAGTTTCACCAGGCAGTCAGGGAAGTAGTAGACAGCGTAGCTCCCATGATAGTAGAGAACCCTCAGCTCATGCAGCTCAAGGTCATGGAGCGCATAGTTGAGCCTGAAAGGGTCGTTATGTTCCGCGTTCCCTGGGTTTCCGACGCCGGAGAGGTTATGATAAATAAAGGCTACCGTATCCAGATGAATAGCGCGATAGGTCCCTACAAGGGCGGCGTCCGTTTCCATCCGAGCGTAAACCTCAGCATCCTCAAGTTCCTCGCATTTGAGCAGACCTTCAAGAACAGCCTCACCACCCTTCCCATGGGCGGCGGCAAGGGCGGCAGCGATTTCAACCCCAAGGGTAAATCAGACATGGAGGTAATGCGCTTCTGCCAGAGCTTTATAACCGAGCTGTATCGTCATATCGGACCCGACACAGACGTCCCTGCAGGTGACATCGGTGTAGGTGGCCGCGAGGTAGCATATATGTTTGGCCAGTACAAACGCCTGGCTAACGAGTTCACCGGCACCTTCACCGGCAAGGGGTTGAGCTTTGGCGGTTCCCTTATCCGTCCCGAGGCAACCGGTTACGGCGCATGCTACTTTGGCCAGTCGATGCTCGCAACCCGCGGCGACAGCTACAAGGGCAAAATCGTAGCAATTTCCGGTAGCGGCAACGTGGCTCAGTATGCGGCCCAGAAAGCCACCGCACTCGGCGCAAAGGTCGTAACCCTCTCCGACTCCAACGGTTTCATCTACGATCCCGACGGAATCGACGAGGAGAAACTCGCTTATGTATTCCTCCTCAAGAATGTCCAGAGAGGCCGTATCCGCGAATATGCAGAGAAGTACCCCAAGGCTACATACACTGCAAACGAGCGCCCCTGGAGCGTGAAGTGCGACATCGCAATGCCTTGCGCAACCCAGAATGAGCTGAACGCAGAGCAGGCTCAGACCCTTGTCAACAACGGTTGCAAATGCGTGGTAGAGGGTGCAAACATGCCTACCACTCCCGAGGCGATCTCTATCTTCCAGAAGGCCAAGATCCTCTACTCTCCCGGTAAGGCATCCAATGCCGGCGGCGTTGCAACCTCCGGTCTGGAGATGACCCAGAACTCCATGCGTCTGGGCTGGAGCAAAGAAGAGGTTGACGAGAAACTCAAAGGGATCATGGCCAACATCCACGCCCGCTGCGTAGAGTACGGTACAGAGCCCGACGGTTATATCAACTACGTCAAGGGAGCAAACATCGCCGGCTTCATGAAAGTTGCCGATGCAATGCTCGCACAGGGGATCGTATAATACTGGGGCGCTGCCCCAAACCCTCGTTCACTGCATAGCTCCACCGGAGCTATGCTATTCCGCTCACGAGCTCCGCGCTGGCTATTCTTGAAGCCGGCCCGCACGCGCTGCGCTATCGCCTGATGACGATTGATACTGGGGCGCTGCCCCAAACCAAAAAGAGGTGATTCGCAGGAACCACCTCTTTTTGCATTCAGTATATAACGATTATTCCGCTTTTTCACAGCAGCCTTCCTTTGCCTTGCAGCACTCGCCTTCGCCATCTTTGCAGCACTCCTTTCCACCTTCCTTGCAGCATTCGCCGGGGCACATCAGGTGGTGCAGGTTGCAGATGCTCTTCTTGATACTCTGCAGCGGAGTCAGGCCCATGCTGGGCTCGTCCTGCTCAACAATAATCCACTCGCTTCCGGCATCCTTGAAAGCCTCCAGCAGAGAAGGTACATCCTGCAGACCGCAGCCAACGGGACGGAATTCAAAAGCGCTCTTGGGCTGCTCCTTGTCCTCTTCCAGACCAATAAGCGCATAGGGGTCGCCCTCCTTGGGACCTTCAAAGAAATAATCCTTGAAGTGAACCACAGGTGCACGGCCGCTATATTTGCGCAGGTAATCTGCAGGCTCTACGCCGGCATATTTAACCCAGCAAAGGTCAAGCTCTGTCTGGAGATAATCAGCGGGAACTGTTTCATAAAGATAATCGAGACCGTAAGTGCCATCCTCAAGGGTCTTGAATTCAAAATCATGGTTGTGATAGAGAAGTGTGAGGCCTGCTCCATGCACCTTCTCTCCGATTTTGGCGATGGTCTGCACAGTCTCTTCAAACTGCTCTGCACCGGGACGACGCTCTTCTGTAACGTAGGGTACAACGAGATATTTGCAGCCTATCACTTTGTAAGCATTGATAACTGCATCGAGGTCTTCAATCATGTCAACCAGGGGAACGTGGGCAGAGATCGGATTGAGCTCAAGCTCATCGCACCAGGCCTTTACCTGTGCGGGAGAATTGCCGAAGAGGCCGGCGAATTCAACACCGTCATAACCCATATCCTTGACAGCCTTAAGGGTGCCGTAGAAATCATTTTCCATATCGCCGCGAACGCTGTAAAGCTGCACGCCGATGGGGGTTTTCTCCTCTTTTGGAGCGTTCTTGCAGGCGAACATCATGGTCGCAGCCACAAAGAGCATTAAAAATGTTTTGAATGTCTTCATATTATCGGGGTTTAATTTGTACAAAAGTAGTATTTTTTTTCTACTTTCGCCCGGTGTAAATTATAAGTAGCGATGATAGTAATGAAATTTGGCGGCACCTCGATAGGGGACGCCGCCGCGATCAGAAGGACAATCTCCATCATCACCAAGAAAATGCGCAGCAAGCCAGTCGTGGTGGTATCCGCGTGCTCTGGCGTGACCAATATGCTGCACCAGTTAGTGGACTTTACAGAAGAGGGTGATAAAGAGAAAAGCGAGAAAATCATAAGTTCCATAAAGGAGCGGCATAAATCTACTGTCGACGAGCTCGCTTCAGGCGTAGACCCCAAACGCCCCACCCCCGACACCACTGAAATCAACCAGATAATAGATAAACTCTGCAACTCCCTTTGGACCCTCTCCAAGGCCCATATGGGAGGGCAGATCCCAGATGCCGACAAGGCCTATATGATTTCCCTTGGCGAATATCTCTCAAGCCACATCGTATGCTTCATGATGAATGCCCTGGGAGTAAAGAGCGCCTGGATTGATGCGCGCCACTTCATGATCACCTCGCACGATTATCTCACCGCTGCGGCCGATGTCCATGAAGTCCAGAAGCGCGCCATCGGTATCATCGAGCGGTCGTTCAAAAACGCCGACGTGGTTATCACGCAGGGATTTGTAGGGGTCACGGTAGAGGGAGACCCCACTATCATGGGGCGCGGCAGCAGCGATTACTCCGCCTCCCTTTTGGGAATGGTTCTCGATGCCGACCGGGTAGAAATCTGGACCGATGTGGACGGCGTATGCACCGCCGACCCCAACATCGTTCCGGCAGCCAAGGGTATCGGGAAACTTTCTTACGAAGAGGCCGCAGAGCTGGCCCGCTTCGGGGCAAAGGTACTCCACCCTCTCTCCATAGAACCGGCAGCATCCAAAAACATACCGCTGTATGTGCTCAACAGCATGAATCCCGATTCCGAGGGAACGGTCGTACTGGGGAGTTCCTGCATCTTTGACGGCATCAAGAGCATCTCATACAACGAGAATATCCGCGTGATAAACATCTATTCCCCAAAAATGATCAACACCACCGGTTTCCTCACCAAAATCTTCTCTACATTTGAGAAATTCGGTGTTTCAGTGGATATGATCAGCACCTCCGAAGCCAGCGTATCGGTCACCGTCGATGCATCCGCCCCGGTTGAACCTGTGGCCAGGGAACTGGGAAAGTTCGGCAACATCACAGTTGACCGGGACAAGAGCCAGGTGAGCATAATAGGCAAGAACATAATAGGTGTAAAGGGGGCCGTGGCGGCGGTATTCGACGCAGTAAGCGACAACAAGATTTACATGATGTCGCAGGGTTCCTCTTTCCTCAACCTGAGTATTGTGGTTGACCGCCCTGAGATGGCAACCGTAATCCGCAAACTCCATAAAGTATTCTTCGAAAATGGCAATTAAGGTTGTAATAAGCGGATATGGCCGTATGGGCCATATGATTGAATCGGTGTTGCAACGCCGCGGCATCGAGTGCGCTGCCTGCAGCGAAGACATTACCGCCACCCCCCGGGAACTGGCCCGCGAATGCGTCTGCATAGATTTCACCACCCCCGACGCCTTCCACGCGAACTACAGGTTCCTGGCGGAGAACTTCAAGGCGACAGTGGTCGGTACCACGGGATGGAACGATATACAGGAGGAGGTTAAAGCTTATTTTGAAAAGTGCGGGGCCACTATGATATACGCCTCAAACTTCTCCATCGGGGTGAATATCCTTTTCAAGACGGCCGAATACCTCTCCCGCCTTGCCTCAGGTGTGGGCGACTATAAAACCGCGATAGAAGAGATCCACCATATACACAAGCTGGACGCCCCGAGCGGCACTGCAATCAGCCTCGGCAAGATAGTAGATGAGGCCGGCGGTTACATCACCCCCATCACCTCCCAGCGCATTGGCGAGGTACCCGGCATCCACACCCTTACCCTCACAGGGGGCTGTGACAAGATTACCCTTTCCCACGAGGCATTCTCACGCGAAGGGCTTGCACAGGGGGCAGTAGAGGCAGCCCTTATGACAGAACGTGTCAGCGGGGTTCACGAGTTCAAAGATTTGATCATATAATTTTCAAAAGCTATGGAACAATTGAAATTACAAGGCTGCGGTACCGCGCTGATTACCCCCTTCAGGAACGAGGAGGTGGATTACAAGGCTTTTGAAAAACTCGTACAGTTCCAGATAGAGTCGGGAGTACACTTCCTGGTGCCGCTTGGCACCACCGGCGAGACCCCCTGCCTGATGGACAAAGAGAGGATCCAGATTCTCCAGATAGCAAAGGCAAACGCCAAGGGGCGCCCCGTGATGGTAGGTGTCGGCACCAATTCGCTGGTGATGACGCGCAACAACATAGAGGTGCTTGCACCATACGAGCCCGATGCATTCCTGGTAGTGACGCCGTATTACAACAAACCTTCGCAGGACGGCCTGATATCTTACTTCACCGCCGTTGCCGATTTCGCCCCGAAACCGGTGGTGCTCTATAACGTTCCGGGCCGCACCGGGGTCAACATCAGTGCCGACACCACCCTGCGCCTGGCAGAACACCCCAACATCATAGCGGTAAAGGAGGCCTCAGGCAACTACGACCAGATCTCCAAAATCATAGCCCGCGCACCGGAAGGATTCTCTGTACTGTGCGGCAACG
Source organism: Bacteroidales bacterium (assembly GCA_017445425.1). GTDB lineage: Bacteria > Bacteroidota > Bacteroidia > Bacteroidales > UBA932 > Equibacterium. The sequence continues at coordinate 19,233 of JAFSUF010000024.1, forward strand.
ACGACGAGACCCTCTCGCTTATGGCAACCGGCGCCGCCGGCGTAATCAGCGTCGCTTCCAACATTGTCCCGCGCGAGTTGGTAGAGATGACTGAAGCCATGCTGGCAAATGACTTGCCCAAAGCCCGCCCTATACACCATCGTCTCTTTGACCTGTTCAAGAACTGCTTCGTGGAGAGCAATCCCATTCCCGCCAAAGCGGCACTCTATCTGATGGGGATGATAGAGAACGAACTCCGCCTGCCGCTTGTTCCGGCCCAGGAGAGTACGATGCAACTTATGGAGAAAACACTGAAAGACCTTAACATTCTATAAAATGAAAAAAATCAGAGCAGCCGTAGTAGGTTACGGCAACATCGGAAAATATACTGTCGAAGCGCTGCAGGCAGCACCTGACTTCGAGATTGCAGGCATAGTCCGCCGCAATGCCTCGGACGTCCCCTTGGAACTCCGGGATTACAAAGTCGTCACATCTCTGAAAGAACTTGAAAATGTGAACGTTGCCATACTTGCAACCCCCACCCGCAAAGTTGAAGAACATGCCCTTGAGGCTCTCTCATTAGGGATCAATACAGTGGACAGTTTTGACATACACACCAAGATTCCACAGCTCAGGGCGACCCTCGCTGAAGCCGCCTCCAAGGTTGGAAAGGCTTGCATCATATCTGCCGGCTGGGATCCAGGCTCGGACTCCATGGTACGTGCAATACTTGAGGCCTGTGCGCCAAAGGGTCTCACCTACACCAACTTCGGGCCTGGCATGAGCATGGGTCACTCGGTAGCAGTCAAAGCCATTGAAGGGGTTAAGGATGCCCTTTCGATGACCATCCCCACCGGACAGGGAGTACACCGCCGCATGGTCTATGTTGAGGTCAAGGATGGTTTCGACTTTGAAAAGATTGCCGCAGCGGTGAAGGCCGACCCTTACTTTGCATCTGACCAGACCCATGTATTCCAAGTTGCGAGCGTGGATGCCCTCAAAGATATGGGCCATGGCGTCAATCTTGTCCGCAAGGGGGTTTCAGGGAAGACACAGAATCAGAACTTCCAGTTCAAGATGAGCATCAATAACCCGGCACTCACCGGCCAGATACTGGTAGCGGCCGCCCGCGCCGTTCTGCGCCAGAGGCCCGGTTGCTACACGATGATAGAGATTCCGCCAGTGGACCTGCTCCCGGGAGAACGCGATTTCTGGGTATCTCACATCGTTTAGGACAATCAGAAACGCATAGAAAGGGTCATTCCGGCAGCCGGAGTGGCCCCTTTTTGTGTCCGGGCAAAATCCAGCGAGGGATATACCATAAATTCCATCGACTGCAGTTTTTTAAGGTCGCGGCAATACATATTCCTCACCTTGGCCACATTTATCGCATCTATGCTGCAGAAAACACCATATACCAAAGCGCCAATGGAAAAACCAAATGCGGCTCCGGCCCATTTGGCCGCCTCATCCGCATCAGTGAATAGGGCTCCGTTGACATCGACATAATAAACGAATTGAGTCACACTGAAAATCATTGCAGCATCAATTGCGGCACCGGCAGCAAACATCCCAAGTCCGCGCCCCCTCTCTCCACAGCAGAACTGTCCCAGGCCGGGGATAAAGAACGACCCTATTGCAGAGAGTGCAGGGGAATATGGGTCACCCTCAATATGCTTGTACTCTCTTGCATAATAGATATTCTTCAGGTCGGAATATTGTAATCCCGGCACAATCTGCGCACCGAGGTTATCGGCAAAAAGCAGTATAAAGAGAACAAAAAAAAGGAGTCGCTTCATTGATATCCGCATTATGATTTACAAAGTTATTGTTATATTTGTAAGTTGGAATAAAATGAACGGCATTTTATGCTTATTGATATGAAACGTCTGCTCGCAATCACACTGATGGCCTTGTTATCATGGGCACTCCTGGCACAGGAAACCACTTCCGAAGCCAGGCTCATGGTTGCCGAAACCGACGGAGCCACTGGTTATTATCTGGCACTTGGAGCACCAGACCGCATCCCCGGCGCATACATTGTGTTTGACCAGTTTGCCCAGACCTGCATATTCCTGGGCAATTCCCCATCTGATGCTCTCAAATCCATTGACGATATCATCGCCATGTTTGGCAAATCTTCCGGCACAAGTGCAGATTTTCCCGCCAGGCTGGCAGTCGGTGAGACATTCATAGCCTACGGTAAATCCTCCTGTGTTGTAAAAAGCCGGTTCTTGCAGGACAAACGTCTCATTTTTTTCTATGAGCACGATGCTTACGTCACGGAGACCTATCTGTCTCGGGAAACCGCAAAGTCCGTCAGGCTCACAATCGAATCATTAAACATCAGTCCCACCAGATAACCACTTAACGTACAACTTGACATGAGTCACAATATGGACCCCCATACGGAAGAATTGCTGGCACAATACCATGCCCTGCTGCCGACGTACCGCAAGATTGAGCATGTGGTATCCGGGAAGCTTAAGGAATTCTTTGCCGATGCGGGAATGATAGTCGCCGCGGTAGAGCACCGCATCAAGACCGAATCCTCCCTTGCGGGGAAACTCGAGTTGAAAGGGAGCAAATACAACACTATCCTGGACATTACCGATCTGGTGGGGATTCGCGTCATCACATTCTATATAGACGACGTTGACAAGGTTGCCTCTGCACTTGAGCGGATATTTGACATTGACTGGGAAAACTCCGTTGACAAGCGGAAGGTACACGAGATAGACAGTTTCGGTTACCTGTCGCTGCACTATATCTGCCGTATTCCGGAATCTGTCATCAGCGACCCTGAGTACCCCGACCTCAACAAGGTCCGGTTCGAAATACAGATGCGCACCGTGCTGCAGCACGCCTGGGCGAATATGAACCACGACACCGGCTATAAGAGCGGCGTGGAGATACCAAAGGTATATCTGCGCAACATGAGCCGCCTGGCCGGTATGCTGGAGCTCATTGACGATGAATTCAGCCGGATCAGGCGCGAACTTGCCGACTACCGTCGCCGTGTACAGGCCCTGGTGGCATCCGGCAACCTCGGGGAAGTCCAGTTGGACGGCGACTCGTTCAAGAGCTACCTCTCAATCGGCCCCTTCGATTCCCTTAACCGCCGCATCGCCGCAATCAATCAGGCAGAGATACAACAAGTGGACCTCTCCCCTTTCCTGCAACTTTTTATCTCAATGGGATTCAAGACGCTGGGAGATATAGACGCATTAATCAAAGATTTTTCTGAAGCGGCATACCAGATTGCCTGCTTCCAGATAGGACTCACCGACATTGACATACTGTCATCTTCAGTAGCTCCGCAGAACCTTTGCACGGCATTCATCCTGAAGAAGGGAGGCGGCAAGGCGGGTTTGAATTTTATGCTCAACACAATTAACGGCCCCTCTGAAGGGAACGAAATGATGGCTCAGTTCCTGCTGGACCAGTCAAAAGACCTCCCGTTTATGAATCAATAACTATGGCAAACAAGAAATTAGATACAGATTTACTGGACCGCGCAATCGTCTTTGCTGTCCGCGCCCACTCAGGCACAGAACGCCGGGGCAAGGGTTTTCCGTACATAGTACATCCGATGGAGGCGGTATCCATAGTAGCCACAATGACCTCTGACCAGGAACTCCTGGCTGCGGCTGCCCTGCACGATACCGTAGAGGATACCGGAGTCACAGTGGAAGTCCTCCGCTCCGAATTCGGAGAGAGAGTCGCTACACTGGTGGCAGAAGAGAGCGACGTTATGATAGAGGGGCAGAGCGAACATGAGAGCTGGCACGTCCGCAAACAGGCCGCCATAGACCGCCTGTCCCGCGCCAGCCACGATGCAAAGATGGTAGCGCTTGGCGACAAACTCTCCAATATGCGCGCAATCGCACGCGACTATGCCGTGCAGGGAGATGCCCTGTGGAACCTTTTCCATGTAAAGGAACGCAGCGACCACGAGTGGCACTACCGTGGTCTGGCCCAGGCGCTCAAAGAACTTGAAGGCACATTCGCCTACCGGGAATTCACAGACTTGATTAATCAGGTATTTGCATGATTGAAGCCAGCAAAATATCATTAAACGACTACGTGCTGACCGGTGGTGGAGCCAACGGTGAGAGTTACGACAACAAGTACGATCCGTCGATAATGCTCAAGCTATATTTTCCGGGCAAGATACAGCAGCCGTTGGACGAGATGAATCTTGCCAGGAAAGTTTACGACATGGGTATTCCCACCCCGGAACCGGGCGATTATGTCGTCACAGAAGACGGTCGCTACGGCATCAGGTTCAAACGCATTCTAGGGAAGAAATCTTATTCCCGCGCCACCGCAGACGAACCGGAAAAGGTCGCTCAGTTCGCATCGGAATTCGCCCGGATGTGCAGGCAACTCCACTCGACACACGTGGACACCACGCTATTTGAGAATGTCAAGGAACGCAACCTGAACCTTTTGGAAGAAAACCCCTACTTCACCGCCGCGGAGAAAGACCGCCTGTCCCGCTTCATTTGCGATACGCCCGACGAGGACACCGCTATCCATGGCGATTTGCAGTTCAGCAACGCGATCTTTGTCGGCGATCAGCGCTATTTCATCGATCTCGGAGACTTCTGCTACGGAAACCACCTCTTTGACATTGCGATGGTTTATCTTTGCTGCAACCTTTCACCGGAGCCTTTCATACAGGAGACATTCCATATGCCAAAATCACTCGCACAAGAGTTCTGGCGCCAATTTGTACCGGAATATTTCGGAGCGGGACTCCCTGTAGGAGAGATTGATGAACTGATCCGTCCCTATGCCGGACTCAAGACATTGATAATTGAGCGCGACTCTTGCCAGCCCATGCCCGTATTCCGGGAGGCTTTGAAACCGATATTATGAAATACACCGATAACTCCGATAAAATAATATCACGCCGCTCGGCCTGGACCGGTCTGCTGATGTTGCTCATAGCTGCCGCGATGCTGGAGGCTACAACCCTGATTCAGTTCTACTTTGCCAAGAAAGCCCTTGACGAGGAGGCTTCGAACCGGGCTGAGACACAACTGGATGCAACCAGAAACAGAATCATGGATATGATTGACCAGGCGGAGGCGGCGGTGCGCAACAGCATCTGGATTGCCCAGTGGAGTCTGGGTTGCCTGGACAGTACAGAAAGGGTAATCAGCCGCATTGTGGAGACCAATTCTGTCATTTATGGCTCCACGATAGCCCTGGTCCCCGGATACTCCAGAGAAAGGCCCCTGTTTTCACCTTATGTTTACAGGTCTTCTGCCGATTCCCTGACCAGGGTTTCACTGGCCACCCCAGAATACGACTATCCAAATCAAGAGTGGTTTGCCAAACCGCTGGAACTGAATAGTGGATATTGGTCTGAGCCCTACGTGGACACCGGAGGCGGAGAAATGCTGATGACGACCTACTCTATCCCCATAGAAGACTATACAGGGAAAAAAGCTGCCGTGCTTACAGGTGACATATCGCTGGACTGGCTCTCCGACCTGGTCAGCAACATCAATATCTACCCCAATGCCAACACTCTGATGCTCAGCCGGACAGGGAAATTCATGGTAAGCCGCAGCAAAGAGATGGTAAAGGGGCTTTCGATAGAAGAAGTGATGGCGGGAATACGGGATCAGGAAGACTTCAAGAAGGTCGAGAGAGCGATGAACGCCGGGGAATCGGGCCACCAGCAGGTAACATTCCACGATATTGTCGGATACGTTTATTATGCGCCGGTAGAACGTACAGGCTGGTCTATGTGTATTATTATTCCAGACGACGATATTTACGGAGCAAACCGCCGCACCAAGAATATGGTGCAGATAATGCAGTTGCTTGGGCTTATCCTGCTGATTGCCATCGTCCGGTCACTGATAAGGAGCCAGAAAAAGAACCGTGCCCTCAACGAGCGCAAAAACCGCATGGAGAGCGAGCTGCATATTGCCAGTGATATCCAGATGTCCATGATTCCCAAGGCATTCCCCGCATTCCCTGAGAGGACAGACCTGGACCTGTATGCTGCAATTTACCCGGCCAAGGAGGTCGGTGGTGACCTTTACGATTTCTTTATACGGGACGAGAAGCTCTACTTCTGCATCGGGGACGTCAGCGGCAAGGGTATTCCCGCCTCTCTGGTAATGGCTGTGACACGTAGCTCTTTCCGCACCGTGGCCGCCCATGAAAGCAGCCCCAAAAGTATCGTGGGCAATATGAACAACAGTCTGGCGGAGATGAATGATTCAGATATGTTTGTCACTTTCTTCTGCGGCGTCCTGAACCTGGCAAGCGGCGATCTGAGGTACTGCAACGCTGGTCACAATCCGCCGATGATACTTTCCGGCTCCATCCATATCCTCCCTTCAGAGCCCAACTTGCCGTTGGGAGTAATGAAAGATATGGAGTTCACAGAGCAGCAAATAAAGCTCGATTACGATGACGCGATGTTCCTGTACACCGACGGATTATCTGAGGCAGAGAATATTCACCATGAACAATTCAGCGAAGAGCGTATAGAAGCAGCCCTGCACGGCCGTAAAAGTTCTGAAGAGCATTTGAAGAATATCCAGGTGAAAGTCAATGCCTTCGTGGGCGAAGCCCCTCAAAGCGACGACCTTACAATGATGTTCATCCATTTTCTTGGCAAGCCGGGCAATGGGGGAGACAAATGTCACCTGACCCTCCATAATAAAGTGGAGGAGATATCCCTGCTTGCAGGATTCATAGATGAGATAGCAGAGAAAAAGAATCTTGACGTAAGTCTTGCCTCAGCCATTAACCTGGCATTGGAAGAGGCTGTGACAAATGTGGTTTTATATGCCTACCCCAAAGAGAGTGACGGCATCGTGGACATTGATGCCACCTTGGGTGAAAATATTATCGAATTGAGCATCGCAGACAGCGGCATACCTTTTGATCCTACGGCGGTACCGGAAGCCGATATCACCCTCTCTGCCGAAGAGCGCAAAATAGGCGGCCTTGGCATCCACCTGGTCCGCAACATCATGGATTCTGTAAAATATGAAAGGACTGACGGTAAGAATATCCTGACAATGACTAAAAATATTTGACTATATGGAAGTAAAGATCAACAAAAATGACAACATCGTGACGGCAGAGTTCAACGGCCGCCTGGACACCCCTGCATCTCTTGAAATTGCTAATGACATAGAGACCATCAAGAAAGATGCATCCGGCACAATCATCCTTGAATGCTCACAGCTCAGCTACATCTCCAGTTCCGGACTACGGTTGTTCCTATCAATCAGGAAGGCTGCTGCGGAAAAAGGCGGCAAAGTGATTGTGAAAAATATAAGCAATGAGATCCGTACGGTATTTATGATGACCGGATTCCTGAATCTTTTTGATATCCAGTAAATCATGAACCGCTTCATAAGGTTTTTTATAGCGACCGCACTGGTGGCGGTGCCGGCTTTGGCTTTCGCACAGAATGAACCGGCAGATTCCCCCAGGAGGACAGAAGGGGCCCCGGAAAGAATGGATCGCCCGGATTTTCCACGGCCTGATGAGATGACCACAGAGCAGAGGGCCCAGATGATCACCGACCAGATGGACCGTCTCCTTACTCTCACAGAAAAGCAGTATCAGACGATTTACAAACTCAATCTCAAGGAGATCAAAGAGATGGAGGCCGACTCGCTCTTCATGGGGCGTCGCGGCATGGGTTTCGTTCCCGGATTCGGACCTGGCCCGGGAGGCCCCGGTGCACCCGGCAGCCGTGCACAGTTTGAACGTGACATGGCCCGTTCGAGCAGCCAGTTCAAAGAGCTGTCGCAGCAACAGATGGAAGAGTTGCGGGCCGCGCACGAGAAATCCCGTATCAAGAAGGACAAGAAGCTTCGCAAGATACTCACTCAGGAGCAGTACGGCATATGGGTAAAGGCAGAACAGGAGCGCCTCGTCAAGATGCAGCAGATGCGTTCCGGGCGTGGACATGGCCGCATGCAAGCAGGGCCGGAAGGGTTCCGGCCCGACGGCCCGATGGGCGAAGGCTTCAGGCCCGACAGCACAAACGCACCCCGTAATCATCATCACCACCACTTGCCAGACAGCACCGCCCTGCCCCAAGCTCCGGCTCAACCTGCCCAGTAAGGTAGCAGAGTATGGTGGAACAGATTGTTTCCATAATCAATGACATTATCTGGAGCCCGGCCCTGGTAATCCTTCTGGTGGGTGCCGGCCTGTATTTTTCATTACGGACTCGTTTCGTCCAGGTCCGCAGGTTCGGCCTGATGGTACGATCCCTCTTATCTCCCAGACACAAGTCCGAGGATGGCAAGAAACAGGGCATCTCTTCTTTCGAGGCCTTCTGCGTAGCCCTGTCGGGGCGTGTCGGCACCGGGAACATAGTGGGCGTGGCCACCGCCATCGCGCTGGGCGGACCGGGGGCAATCTTCTGGATGTGGATAATAGCCTTTTTTGGGGCTTCCACCGCCTTTGTGGAATCTACCCTTGCCCAAAAATACAAATTCCATCATGCAAGCGGCTTCAGGGGTGGTCCCGCCAGTTATATAGAGAAAGGCCTTAAACTCCCCTGGTTGGGAATCGCTTTCTCTATACTCTGCATTATTGGCTACGGCCTGCTTCTTACCACGGTACAGGCTAACGGCATGTCGGGGGCACTCAAAAACTCATTGGGCATAGACCCGATGGTGTCCGGCGTTGTACTGGCAGTGCTCCTTGCACTGGTTATCATTGGCGGCATAAAGAGCATCTCCAGAGTAGCAGCCATCGTTACACCCTTCATGGCCCTGGGATATATCATCATGTCGTTTGTGGTAGTTGGCTACCATATCGAGGCCGTTCCTGCTGTGCTCAAGTCCATAGTAACCAACGCCTTCGGCATCACCCCCATTGCCGGCGGCATCCTTGGCTCCACCATTATGATGGGGGTAAAGCGCGGCATCTTCTCCAACGAGGCCGGCCAGGGCGGCGGCGCAATTGTCTCCGCATCGGCCGCCGTTTCCCACCCCGCAAAACAGGGCCTTGCCCAGGCTTTCAGCGTTTATGTCGATACTTTGTTGATCTGCACCGCCACAGCGCTGATGATACTCTGCTCCGGCTCATACAACATCTTTGACTCCCGTAGCGGGAAGATGCTCATTGCAAATGCACCCGAACTGGGCAACAACTACGTAGGTTTTACCCAGGCTGCCGTGGACAGCGTGATGACAGGCTTTGGCGGCACATTTGTGAGCATCGCGCTGGTGTTCTTCGTGTTCACGACCGTGATGGCCTACTATTTTTACGGCGAATCGAGCATAATCCACATTTTTTCCAGACGGGGAAACGGTTCAAAAGGGGAAAAGGCTGCGATATGGATTTTCCGCTTATGCCTGCTCTCCATGATTGTTTTTGGCGCCATGAGGGAGGCCAACGTGGTTTGGCAGCTGGGTGACATAGGTGTAGGCATCACCGCATGGATAAATGTGATAGCCCTGCTCATACTCTGTCCGGAAGCGATAGTCGCCCTGCGGGAATACGAATCTTCTGTAAAGAAGCTATAACATATATGAAACGTCTGTTTATCAGCATGCTGGTGCTGTCCCTTGCTTTTACGGCATTGGCCCAGCATAAATCTGCAAACCGCTGCACGATTCCCGATTTCCTGCAGCCGGGAGACAGGATTGCCCTGATTTCCCCCTCTTACCACACCGATATCACAAATATCGATACTGCCGCAATTGTGCTCAGGCAATGGGGTTACGAACCAGTAATCGGAGCATTCGTGGACAGCCTTCACAGGGGGAGTTATGCCGGCGATGCCCAGCAGCGGCTCAGCGATATCAGATGGGCCCTGAACGACCCTGATGTGAAGGCTATTATCTGCAACCGGGGAGGCTACGGCACCATTCACCTTGCAGATATGATAGAACCCGGGGAATTTGCCGCACACCCAAAATGGCTGGTTGGATTCAGCGATATCACAACCCTGCTGGCGATGGAGACATGCGACGGGGTGATGGGAATCCACGGTACCATTGGGGCACACATAGCAAAGAATCACGGCCGCGACACTAACAGCATTCTTCTAAGAGAACTCCTTGAAGGCAGGATTCCTGAATACCGCCTCCCCTCCCACCCCTTGAACACCAAAGGCAAGGGGACCGGAATTCTCGTAGGCGGCAACCTGTGCACAATAGCCCCGCTGATTGGGACCTCAGCCGACCCAACCCGGGAGGGCGACATAATACTCTTCCTGGAAGAGGTTGAAGAGAGCTACCATAACATTGACCGGCTGTTCAACATGCTCATACTCACAGGCGTCATTGACCGTTGCAAGGGAATTATCCTGGGAGAATTCACCGACTGTGGAGCCGACCTCGAATGGGAGAGCCCGGAGGAGATGATATGTTCGTACCTCAAAGGGCGGGACATCCCTGTAATTTGCGGATTCCCTGCCGGTCACGGCAATATCAATCTCCCACTGATAATGGGGGCCAGAACGACGATAAAAGTAAAGGGTTGCGGAGCTTCGCTATCCTTCTGTATTAGAGGAGACAAGCACAGGATAGATACTGCCGGGATAACCGGACAGGAGGAGGACTAGTATTTTGCAAGCGTATCCAGACTGGCCTCTACCATTTGCTTGACAAAGGGGGTGTAGTCTGTATTGCTTTCGCCGGCATAGCGGTTGGCAATTGCGCAGCAAACAGTTATGGCTTCGTGGCCAAGCTGGGCTGCCATACCGGCAAGTGCACTGCTCTCCATCTCAAAATTTGTGATCCGGCGGCCGTCGTATCTCCATTTCTCCAGTTTCCTCATCATATCGGGCATCGCCAGGTTAAGGCGCAGGACGCGTCCCTGAGGGCCATAGAAGCCGGGAGCGGAGATTGTCATACCCTTCAACGTCCAGTTTGAGAACATATCTGTCAGTTTCTGGGATGCCTTGACAAAATAAGGATGCGGCAGGCCGGCTGAATCCCAATCCATAAAACGCAGGAAATCATCCTCATAGTCCTTGAGGTTAATCTTGTCTATGTCGGCATACCAGCGCATCAGGCAGTCGAATCCGATGCTCACATGAGACAATATCGCACTCCCAAGGGGGATATCGGGCTGTATCGCACCGCAGGTACCCATACGGAGCAGCGTAAGCGTGCGATGCACCGGTTTTACCTCACGTGTCTCAAAGTCTATGTTTGCCAGCGCATCCAGCTCGGTCATCACGATATCTATGTTGTCTGGACCGATACCGTGTGAGACGCAAGTCATCCGCCTGCCCTTGTACGTACCTGTAGCAAAGCGGAATTCACGGCTCTGACCCTCAGCCTCGATGGTTTCGAAGTAAGATGAAACCATACCTACGCGGCCGGGATCCCCCATAAGCAGGACAGTATCTGCCAGCTGGTCCGGTTTGATATGGATGTGGAATGCCGACCCGTCGGCGTTGATAATAAGTTCCGATTCAGGTATCATATACAATCTTATTAAAGCAGTTTTGATATGGCGTTGACGTATGCTTCCACAGTGGCGGTGATGATATCCTTGTCGGCCGCGAAACCGTAATATATCTGACCTTTATTCTCTACTTGTATATGGACCTTACCGATATCGTTAGTCCCCCTATTAATGGACTGTATGAGCATCTCCTCAAGATTGATACGCCTGTGTACCAGCGTCTTGACAGCCGCAAATGCAGCATCGATGGGGCCTATGCCGCCGCAGGTAGCAGTACAGCTCTCGCCGTCTATATCCAAAGTTACGGTAGCCATGGGGATTGAGTTCTTGCCGCATACAACCTGCAGATATGTAAGGCGTATCTTCTGCGCCACGTTGCCCTCGGTTACACCGGCTATTTCGTACAGATCTGCATCGTCTATATCTTTCTTGCTGTCGGCCACACGGAGAAACTTTTCATAAGCTATGGAGAGTTCCTGTGCAGAGAGGTTAAGGCCAAGGCGGTGGAAGTGATGGTTCAGTGCAGCACGGCCGCTGCGGGCGGTGAGAGCGATTATTGAATCGTTCAACCCGATGTCGGTGGGGTCAATAATCTCGTAACTCTCACGGTTCTTGAGCACTCCGTCCTGATGGATTCCGGACGAGTGTGCAAATGCGTTGCGCCCGACAATTGCCTTATTAGGCTGGACAGGCATACGCATCATAGACGATACCTGATGTGAAACCTTTGTTATCTGTTTGATCTTTATATCTGTATCAACCGGGAATTCACGGCGGCTCTTTATGGCCATTACAACCTCCTCGAGGGCGGTGTTTCCCGCACGCTCCCCGATACCGTTTATTGTTACCTCGGCCTGACGCGCACCCGCCATTACGCCCGCCAGTGTATTGGCGGTGGCCATACCGAGGTCGTTATGGCAATGGGTGGAGATAATCGCCTTGTCTATATTTGGAACGTTGTTCATAAGGTAGGCGATCTTTGCGCCGAACTCCTGCGGGAAACAGTAGCCGGTGGTGTCGGGGATATTCACCACTGTTGCACCGGCGGCAATCACTGCCTCAACCACCCTGGCCAGATACTCGTTGTCTGTGCGGCCAGCATCCTCTGCATAGAATTCCACATCGTCCACCTTGTTGCGGGCATACTTCACGGCAGCCACGGCACGGGAGATTATCTCCTCGCGATTGGAGTTGAACTTGTATTTGATATGATAATCGGAGGTACCTATCCCGGTGTGAATCCTTTTCAGACGAGCAAAATGTAGGGCATCAGCCGCAGCATCGATATCTTTTTCAACAGCACGGGAGAGGGCACATATGCGGGACTCGGTTATTATCTTGGATATCTCAACTACCGATTTGAAATCGCCGGGGCTGGATATGGGGAACCCGCACTCAATGATATCAACCCCCAGAGTCTCAAGCAGTTTTGCGAGCTCTATCTTTTCTATCGTATTCAACTGGCAGCCGGGGACCTGCTCCCCGTCGCGAAGTGTAGTGTCAAAAATGTAGAGTTTATCTTTCATAATGTCTTCTTATCTCACGTTTCCAATCACAAAATTGAGATATTTTTGGTTAATAATAACAAAAAAAAGATACTTTTGCAATTCAATTTAACATAACCAGGCGTTTATGGCAACACTTCGCAGCAGTAAAACATTCCTGGGCCGGGAAATGGCGGGAGCACGCGCCCTTTGGAAGGCCAACGGAATGAAAAGCAGACAGGTCGGCAAGCCGATTATAGCAATAGTCAATTCTTTTACCCAATTCGTCCCCGGACACGTCCATCTGCACGAAGTGGGACAACTGATCAAGAAAGAGATTGAGCGCCAGGGTTGCTTCGCTGCCGAATTCAATACAATCGCAATAGACGACGGGATCGCCATGGGTCACGGCGGAATGTTATACAGCCTCCCCTCCCGTGAGATCATTGCAGACAGCGTGGAGTATATGTGCAACGCGCACTGCGCAGATGCAATGATATGCATCTCCAACTGCGACAAGATCACCCCTGGTATGCTGATGGCTGCCATGAGGCTCAACATCCCCGCCGTGTTCGTATCCGGCGGCCCCATGGAGGCCGGCAACGTAAGCGGTAAGGACTGCGACCTGATTGACGTAATGGTCGCCGGCGGCGACAAGGGGGTGAGCAAATGGAACCTCAACAAGTTTGAAGATAGAGGATGCCCCACGTGCGGCTGCTGCTCCGGCATGTTCACCGCCAACAGCATGAACTGCCTCAGCGAGGCACTGGGTATGGCCCCGGTGGGCAACGGCACCATCCTCGCCACACACGTCAACCGCCGCAAACTCTTTATAGAGGGTGCAAAGTTGATTGTAAAACTGGCAAACGAATACTATTTCAAGAATAACGACAAGGTTCTCCCCCGCTCCATCGCAACAAAGGCTGCGTTTGAAAACGCAATGAAGCTTGATATCGCGATGGGCGGCAGCACAAACACCGTGCTTCACCTGCTTGCAATTGCACATGAGGCTGGCGTGGACTTCACTATGGCTGACGTCGACCGTCTCTCCCGCGAGATTCCGGTTATCTGCAAGGTAGCTCCCAACGGTCACTATCATGTCCAGGACGTAAACCGCGCCGGCGGCGTAATGGGTATTCTGATGGAGCTGGAGAAGAAAGGGCTGCTGGATTCTAGCACCCTGCGTGTGGACTATCCTACCCTGCGGGAAGCGATGTATTCCAATACCGTATTCTCCGCAAAGGGCGATTCCATTTATTATTCGGCACCTGGCGGCAAGCGCACCACCCAGATGGGCAAGAACAAGAAGATGTACAAAGAGCTCGATACCGACCGCAGCGAAGGTTGCATCCGCGATGTGGAGCATGCATATCTGAAAGACGGCGGTATCGCCGTGCTGCGCGGTAACATTGCCCCAGACGGGTGCATTGTCAAGACTGCAGGGGTTCCGGAGGAGATTCTCCGCTTCAGTGGCCGGGCAATCGTGTTCGAGAGTCAGGAAGATGCCGTAGAAGGAATCCTTGGGGACAAGGTTAAGGCTGGAGACGTAGTGGTTATCCGCTATGAGGGGCCCAAGGGCGGCCCGGGAATGCAGGAGATGCTCTACCCTACATCATTCCTCAAGAGCAAACATCTTGGCCAGAAATGCGCCCTGATAACCGACGGACGTTTCTCCGGCGGTACCAGCGGCCTTTCCATCGGCCACATCTCGCCGGAAGCCGCCAACCAGGGCCCCATCGCCCTTATCAAGGACGGTGACATTATCAATATCGACGTTCCGGGACGTACCATCAACGTAGATATCACACAGGAGGAGATGGCTGCGCGCAGGGCCGCTATCAAAGAATACGCTCCCGCCAACCGCAACCGCGTGGTAAGCAAGGCATTGCAGGCATACGCAGCGCTGGCCGACAGCGCCGACAAGGGTGGAGTTAGAATTATCAGGTAAAAAATGCAGAAAGCTAAACATATATCGGGCGCAGATGCCCTCATAGAAACGATACTCGCCGAGGGTATTGAAACCGTATTCGGATATCCGGGAGGTTCAATCATCCCCATTTACGACCGTCTCTACGACTATCGCGACCGGCTCAACCATATCCTGGTCCGTCACGAGCAGGGTGCCGTCCATGCAGCAGAAGGCTACGCCCGTGCATCGGGAAAGGTAGGTGTATGCCTGGCCACAAGCGGTCCAGGCGCCACAAACTTTGTGACCGGCATCGCAGACGCCATGATGGATTCAACCCCCATCGTCTGCATCACCGCCCAGGTAGATGCGAACAAGCTGGGTACCAACTTCTTCCAGGAGGCCGACATGCTGGGCATAACCTCGCCCATCACTAAATGGAACTATCAGATTACCAAGGCCTCTGAGATTGCTGAGATTGTACCGCAGGCATTCCATATTGCCCGTAGCGACCGTCCCGGTCCAGTGCTCATCAGCCTCACCAAGAACGCCCAGGTTGAGATGTGCGACTATGTATATGACAAGGAGTATGCACTCAGCAAGATGGTCCATGTAGTCCGCTCCGACGAGACGGAGAAGGTATCCCGCAGGATAGACGAGGCCATTGAGCTGCTCAACAATGCAGAAAAGCCGCTTATCATAGCCGGCCAGGGTGTCATTATCTCCGGTGCGGAGAATATCCTTGCCAAATGCGCCAACAAAGCATGCATCCCAGTGGCCTGCACCCTGCTGGGCCGCAGCGCGATGAATTTCCACGACCATTACTACATCGGCATGGTCGGTATGCACGGCAATATCCCCGCCAACAACATGACCCAGGAGGCCGATGTGATCCTGGCGGTCGGTATGCGGTTCTCCGACCGCGTTACGGGGCGTGTGTCCAACTACGCCCCCAAGGCAAAGATTATCCACGTAGATATAGACAAGACAGAATTCAATAAGAATGTCACCGTTGACGTAAAGATTCACGGCGACGCCAAACAGGTTCTGGAGCGTATCTACAATGGACTCGTCTTCAAAGACCGTGAAGCTTGGCGCAAGTATGGTTATGACCGCTACGACTTTGAGAAAGACAAGGTTATCACTCCCAAACTGAACAGTCCGTCGCTGAACATGGCCCAGGTTGTAAACGCCATCAACGACCATTACATAGAGCGTATCAGCAAGCGCAAACAGACGGAATTCGGAGAAAATGTCATTCTCGTTACCGACGTAGGGCAGAACCAGATGTTCGCCGCACGCTATCTGAAACTCACCCGCAAGTCGGGCTGGATCACCTCCGGCGGCCTGGGCACCATGGGCTTTGGCCTCCCGGCAGCTATCGGCGCCAAATGTGGCAAACCGGAGGCACAGGTGGTGCTTATCTGCGGTGACGGCGGCATCCAGATGAATATGCAGGAGTTCGGTACAATCCTCCAGTCGGGCATCGACATTAAGATTGTCCTGCTGAACAACTCCTTCCTGGGTATGGTACGCCAGTGGCAGGACCTGTTCTACGACAAAAGGTTCTCTCAGACCCACCTGGTGAATCCCGACTTTGAACTAATCTGCAAGGCATACAAGATCAATTATCGCTGCTGCAACTCCCCTGCCGACATAGAAGATGCCGTAGAGGAGATGGCTGCCTCCAAGGGGCCGTTCCTTCTCGACGCCTTTGTGGATGCCGAATCCAATGTATTCCCCATGATTCCCGGCGGCAAGTCCCTGGACGATATCCGCATCAATTAAAGCTACGCTATGGAACAGAATATGGATAAATATGTGGTTGACGCAATGGTACGCAACCGTCTCGACATCCTGAACCGCATCACCTCCCTCTTCATAGTGAAGAATCTCCCGGTGCTGAGTGTAGTCTTCACCGCTACGGAAAACAATATGGCGGTCATCAACCTGATCTGCCTGTGCCCCAGCGAGGACATCATGAAGCGCATCATGAATCAGGCGAATAATTTTGTAGACCTCTCTGAAATCTACTATACAAAGACATACAAAACGATTAAAAAATAATTTATCATGGCAAAAATCAATTTTGGCGGTGTCGAGGAACAGGTTGTGACCCGCGCCGAATTCCCGCTCGAAAAAGCAAAGGCCGTTTTGGCAAACGAAACAATTGCAGTTCTCGGTTATGGCGTACAGGGCCCCGGCCAGTCGCTTAACCTGCGTGACAATGGTTTCAACGTAATCGTGGGCCAGCGCAAGGGCTCCAAGAGCTGGGATAAGGCAATTGCAGACGGTTGGGTTCCCGGCGAGACCCTCTTTGAGATTGAAGAGGCATGCGAGAAGGCTACCGTTATCGAGTTCCTGCTCAGCGACGCAGGTCAGATCCAGGCATGGCCCACAGTCAAGAAGCACCTGACTGCAGGCAAATGCCTCTATTTCTCCCACGGCTTCGCCATCACCTATAACGAGCGCACAGGCATAGTTCCTCCCAAGGACGTAGATGTAGTTATGGTAGCCCCCAAAGGCAGCGGCACATCTCTGCGCCGTCTCTTCCTCCAGGGCCGAGGCATCAACTCTTCTTACGCAATCTGGCAGGACGCTACCGGCAAGGCATACGACCGCACCATCGCCCTTGGCGTAGGTATCGGCAGCGGCTATCTGTTCGAGACCACCTTCAAGCGCGAGACTTACTCTGACCTCACCGGCGAGCGTGGTACCCTCATGGGTGCAATCCAGGGCATCTTTGCAGCGCAGTACGATGTTCTCCGCGCAAACGGCCACACCCCCAGCGAGGCTTTCAACGAGACTGTAGAGGAGCTCTCCCAGAGTCTTCTCCCTCTGGTCGGCGAGAACGGTATGGACTGGATGTATGCAAACTGCTCCACAACCGCACAGCGCGGCGCACTGGACTGGTGGAAGAAATTCCGCGATGCCACCAAGCCCGTTTTCGAGGCACTTTACAACAGCGTAGCTACCGGCAACGAAGCTCAAATCAGCATCGATTCCAACGGTAAGGAAGGCTACCGTGCAGGTCTTGAGGCAGAACTCAAGGAGATGCGCGAGAGCGAGATGTGGCAGGCCGGCAAGGCTGTTCGCGCCCTCCGTCCTGAGAACGCAAAATAAATCTTATTCCCTTAAAAGGACCCGGACCTCCACATCCCTGGCATGATTGTAAAAAATATCATACCATCGATCCTATATCTGTTGATTGCTGCAATGGTGATTTGCGGGTGCCGGGAACTGGAAGAACCGGAAAATCAGGAAGAACATAATCAGGAGCCTCCCGAAGAGGATGTATATATCCCTTCGGAGGCTCCTGATCCTTTTTCCTGGATTGCCACAGACTCTCAGGGCAACTCCATCGATCCGGACACAGGGCGCTATCCAGATTCTGCGGACCGTGACGGGAAGGTCGTTGCGGTTTTCTATTTTCTCTGGCACGGATGCCACGGATATGATACTCCCGCCAACTGCAATACTGTAATCAGGCCTACATCGGCAGATACCGGGAGCCCCTATGACATACAGAAGTTACTGGACGAGAACCCCGTAAATCCGGAACTCGGGCACATAGGGGTTATGTACCATTGGGGTGAGCCTTACCTTGGATATTATGTATCGAACGACGAATGGGTAATCCGTAAGCACGCACAGATGCTTGTGGATGCCGGTGTGGACGCCATCTTCTTCGATGTCACCAACGGATTTCACTACTACAGCGTATTTGAAAGACTTGCAAATATCTATACGGAGATGCGGGCAGAGGGCAACAGAACTCCGCAGTTCGCCTTTTTGCTAAACTCCAATGCCGGTTCCGTATCCCAATTTCTGTACGATGATATTTATTCAAGCGAAAAGTACAAAGACCTGTGGTTTATGTGGGAAGGCAAGCCTGTGATGCTGGCAAATCCGTCGGAAGTACCTGCAGAATTCAGAGACTTCTTTACCCTGCGGCAATCCTGGTTCCTTTCAAACAACGCCAAATCGGACAAATGGTTTGGCAGCGGAGAAGACAAATGGCCGTGGGGCAGCGTATATCCTCAGAAAGCCGGCAAACATTCCGGTAAAAATGAATTCGTCCCGGTAATGCCTGCCACCCACCCTACCTCAAAAGTAGGCCGCAGTTTCGATGCCACTTCAGGAACCGAACCCTCACACCCTACCCCAGAGAAGGGGATATATTTCAAGAAGCAGTTTGAACGGGCCTTGAACCTGGATCCACAAATCATCTTTTTCACGGGATGGAACGAGTGGACAGCACAGCGGCAAAGCTCCTCCAATACCCCGCCTCCATACTTTGTCGACCAATACAACCACGAGTTCAGCCGCGACATTGAGCCTCTGAACGGCGGTTTTGGCGACAACTACTACTATCTTATGGCCGATTTCATCCGTAAGTTCAAGGGGGCGAAGAAACTGCCTGTATTCAAGGAGAATAAGACAATCACAATTGACGGCTCGTTTGCCGACTGGTCTGAGGTGGCGGCAAGATGGGGCGACGACGTGGATGATATCAGGCATCGCAACCACTTCGGATGGGGACGGATAGGACAGTATATCAACGATACCGGCCGCAACGATATTGTACTCACAGAAGTCACCAACGACTCAAATAAAATATATTTCTACGTCAGGACTGCTTCCGACATCACCCCCTGCACCGACCCTCAGTGGATGCAGCTGTTCATCAGGGTTGACGGGACAAAGGCCGGCTGGGAGGGCTACGACTTTGCGGTGAACCGTTCTACGCCGGCAAAAGGGAATGCCGTGCTTGAAAAGAGTCAGGGAGGATGGAAGTGGAAAAAGGTATCCGATATATCTTACCGCGTCAATGGCAAGGAGATGGAGCTGGCCATCCCGTTATCATCTCTTGGAATAAAAAATTCCAAAGAGTTCACAGTCGATTTCAAGTGGATAGACAACGCCGCCTGTGACGGCGAAATCCAGACCTGTATGCGCAACGGCGACAGCGCCCCCAACGGACGGTTCCGCTACCGCTACAAGTATAAGGAGTAATTTTTATTCACGCCTGTCAATTCACGAATATATGATTCCGGGCATGATGTTCAGCAAACAGGCGGACGCCTACGGTTGTTTCAGGCCAGATTCAAGGGTTGTGAGAAACTCGCGCATGAGTTTTTCATTTGCGGCATCTGTACGCTCTTTGAACGTCGCGATGTTATGCTCCATGTAAGAGGCGTTGAGCAATAAACCGCCGCCCAGAAAGGCATTCAGGTAATTACCCTCGACAATCTGCCAGGCCGTGAGCGCCATGCCGCCGTAACTTATCAGTGTTACAGGAAGCCAGTTCTTCTCTTTCAGATAGAGATGCCCGAGAGGCGGCAGAAAAGAGAGCGCCAGGGTCGTTCCCTCCTTCTTGAAGCGGGGCGCCTTGGAAAAGAGATCGTTCAACTGCGCTTCCCGTTCGGGAAGTATATTCACCGCAAGCTGGCGCGCCTGAGAGAATCTTCCCGCTCCGGAGAGTATCAGCACCGCATCGCACCATGCCTCTTTCCCCTCCGGAAAGCCTTCGTCAAGGCAACTGACGGCACCGCAGTAATTACCGGTACGGAAAAGGGTCACCGCCCTTAGGTGATTGCAGCGGAGACGGTCCTCGTCCGAGAGCGCATACAACCTCAGCCGGTCCAGCGCATCTGCGGCATCGTCATAGCGCTGCAGCCCCACCAGGGATGCGGCACGTGACAGCAGGGCGGCATTCGCCTCTGCAGGTGCGGCCCCCTCATATAGCACCCGCTCATATTCCACTGCTTCAAGCGCACTCTGAGCACTAGTGGTAAATGCTGCGAAGAGGAATATGGATATTATACAGAACCACCGCAGATGTTTCATCTTTGAATTCCTGATTATAGATATTGACGCTGATATACGCGCCGTAAATATTGCCAATATAAAACACGGAGCCAATAGCCCCGGGCACAATGGTGTGCCACGATTTAACGCCATATTTGTGCCAGTTGACCGCTGTAAGGCCGGCCAGCGACCCGACGGTGAGAAATGCCGAGAGCGCCTCGCCTGTATTGCCGGCATAGAGTTGTCCCGTTCCGGGAAGGAGTGCAGAGAACAGAGCCGCCGCCAGCGGCGACTTGTCACGGTGTGAAGCGACGGAGTTTGCCACATTGTCCAGCGCCCGTTCGCTCTCAGTCAGATTGAAATCCGAATAGGTAAATGAGGCTGCATGGGCCCGGTATTTCCCGACATTGCCCTGCAGCAGATCCAGCCCCGCCATCTGCAGACAGGCGAGTTCGCTGCGAGGCCCAGAATAGGTCTCCAGCCGGCGCTGAGCCTGTGCGGGATTACCCAGGTGGGCCTTGGCCACGACTTCGTAGAACAAAGCCGGCTCCAGAGAAGAAGCCGACAACCAGCGGTCGGCAGCCTCCAGCTGCAGGTCATCGAAGAGTGCCAGCCCCCGCAAAAAGGAGAGTGTGTCAGAAGGGACCATCGACGGCTGCGCAAGCAGCTCAAGGGCGTCCCGGGTCAGGTCCCTGTTAATGAGATAATATACGAAACCGCATTCATCGGAGGCGTATCGGGGAGCCAGGGAGGCATCCCGCTCTTGCGGAACCCATATCGACGGCTTCACCGCTACCGGGATGAAATGCTGCTTCCCAGCCCTCCCGATGCGGGAGTTGCGCATAAGGCTGTCCGCATAAGAAAAAACTCCCCTCACATGTTGTGCAGGGAGGCTCTCAAATGCCAGCATCAATACCAGCAAGATTGCACAAAGCCGTTTCAATGTTTAAATGGATTATTCACTCTGACTGCATCAGAAGGAAGTTCAAAAGAGAATTCCGGCTCATCGGAATTCACCTTTATATTGGAATAGAGGGTACGTGTTACGGAAGAATCTCTGTCCTGGAGATAGTCGATGGCGGTGACCCTTGCCGGGAACACAAAGCGGGAATTGAGGTCGTAACCAGAGAGATATGTCTTGCTCACCACTGCGCCGGCATGATCCATATAGGCCACATACACCGGGAGGAAGTCCTTGAGCACAATGTCTATCCTGGGCACGGCACCCTTGTTCCGGGTGGTATAAGTACGTTTGAGATAGCCGTCCCCGTCTGTCGAAGATGTGGCGAGGGCGTACCCCAGAGAAGTGAGGCCGAGATCAGCACTGCGGCCAGAGAGAAACAAGAAAATAAGGTTTTCTATTGTGCTGTACTCGTCACCCCTGTCCTTGAAGGCCTCGTTCCTGGCCGGGGAATAGGTCACCATCTCTCCGTCCAGGTTGGTAGTCATGATGTAGTTATCGGGAGAGGTGAAAACGGTCACCATGCGCCCGTCCGACTTGCAGAACTCACGCTTGGTGACCGTTGTGACTTTACCGTTCAGCAGTTTCTTGACTTCTGCATCTGCCGACACCCTGTTCTGCGAAAGAACAGGCAGCGATGCCAAAAACAGCAGGACGGTTATAACAAATGTGCGAAGCACACTAACTCCACATGAAGAATTTAGGATTGTTGTAATACTTGCCCAGGCCGGTGCCGTCTACCAAACCTACAATCTCAACAATAAAGTCAATCAGAGGCACGACTCCGAAGATACCGCCGAAGGTGAAAGTATATGCTGCCCACATTCCGCGGGAAGTACCCATATAGTGACGGTGTACGCCAAAACCACCAAGGATAAAGGTGAGCGCAACCGCTAAACCGTCGCTCTTGCCTGAGGAAACAGAGGTCGATGAGGAAGCAGCTGCTGCCGCCATATCCAGTGCCTGCAAGGAAGAGGAGGTAATATCAACAGCATTTTCAATAGACTGGTCAATCAAGTCGTCGTTGATGGAATAGTTTGCAGCTGAAGCAGCAAAACACAATGCAAATACTGCAACAAGTGTCAAAAGAAGCTTTTTCATAAATGTTTGGTTTTAGAAAAATTATTTCAAAATTACATAATATCCTTATATAATCAAAGGGGATGCCCCTTCAAAGCTATTGCAGTGGGAGTGTCGAGAAGCTTAAGCTCTTCTGGCGTACCTTCGAAGATTAATGTTCCACCCTCATCGCCGGCGCCGGGGCCGAGTTCTATGATATGGTCGGCGGCACGGATTACATCCAGGTTGTGCTCAACCACTATTATTGAATGGCCCTTGGCAATGAGGGCATCGAAAGAGCGCAGCAACTTCTCGATATCGTAGAAATGCAGGCCTGTGGTAGGTTCGTCAAATATGAACAATATCGGACCGGTGGAATTGTCTTTGCCAAGGAAAGATGCCAGTTTGATGCGCTGGCTCTCGCCTCCCGAGAGGGTGCTGCTGCTCTGACCAAGTTTCAGATATGAGAGGCCTACGTCCATCAGCGGCTTGAGCCGCTCCGCGATGCATCTGGCCCCTGCATCCTCTTTGCTGCCAAAGAATTCCACAGCCTCGCTCACGCTCATATCCAGCACGTCGCTGATACTTTTGCCGTGATATTTGACTTCAAGTACGTCGGGCAGGAACCTCTTGCCTCCGCAGGAAGGACACACCATTGTCACATCTGCCATAAACTGCATCTCGACCCTTATCACTCCCTCGCCCTGACACTCAGGACACCGCCCGCCGTCAATATTGAAAGAGAAGTGAGAATGCCCGTATCCGTTCATCCTGGCGTACGGCTGTTCCGAGAAGAGTTTACGGATATCGTCGTAAACTTTGGTGTAGGTCACCGGATTGGAGCGGCTGCTCTTCCCTATCGGATTCTGATCCACGTATTCTACCGAGGAGATCCGGTTCAGATCGCCCCGGAGTTCTTTGAATGCGCCAAAACTCTCTCCCAGCTGGTTTATATGGCGGTGCAGCGCCGGATAGAGGATGTCACCTACAAGCGAACTCTTGCCGCTGCCGCTCACACCCGTCACAGCCACAAGGCAGCGCAGCGGGAAGCTGACAGAGAGGTTTTTAAGGTTGTTCTGACAAGCATCCACCACCTCTATGGAATACTTTCCTTTATGCTTTGTCTGCGGGAGATAACCTTTGCGACGTCCGGCCAGATATTCAAGGGTGAGCGACTTGTTGTTGTCCCAATCTATCCCGGCGGGCACCTTGGGAGGGCCCTGATAAACCACTTCGCCCCCCAGTATTCCGGCCCGCGGGCCGATGTCGATAACCTGGTCTGCAGCCTCGATTATCTCTTTATCGTGTTCCACAACAATCACGGTATTGCCTAAATCGCGCAGTTTCCTGAGTACCGATATCAAACGCTGGGTATCGCGGCTGTGGAGCCCTACGCTGGGCTCGTCCAGAACATACATAGAGCCTACAAGGTTGTTGCCGATTACCTTTACCAGATTGATGCGCTGACTCTCGCCGCCGGATAAGGTAGATGACGGACGGTCCAGGGTAAGATATCCCAGGCCAACCTCAACTATATAATCGAGACGTTCACGAATCTCTTTGAGAGGCATCTCCGCCAGTGTACTTTCATATTCATCCAACTGCAGGTTCCGGAAAAAAGCAGCGAGGTCGCGAATCTGCATCGCCATCAAATCTGCTATTGTCTTGCCGCCTACCTGCACATAAAGAGCCTCTTTTCTAAGACGAGTACCACCGCACACCCTGCAGGTCGTCCTTCCTGAGTAGCGGCTCTGCATATACTTGAACTGTATCTTGTACCGGTTCTTATCTACCCAGGCGAAGAATCCGTCGATGCCGGTAAAGTATTCGTTACCCTTCCACAGGATTTCCTTCTCCTTTGCAGTCAGGTCTTTATAAGGCTTGAATATCGGGAAATCAAACTTATATGCGTTGCTTACCAGTTCATCCTTGTAATATTTCATAAGTTCACCCCTCCAGCAGGCGACCGCTCCGTCATAGACGCTCAGAGTAGGGTTTGGAATCACCAGATTCTCGTCTATGCCTACTATAGTGCCAAAACCACCGCAATGGGGGCAGGCACCGAGAGGACTGTTAAAACTGAACAGGTTCTCGCTGGGGCGCTCGAATGATATCCCGTCAGCCTCAAATAGATTTGAGAAAGGTCTCATAGACTCCGGAAGGCCGCAGAAGATATGGCCATTCCCCTCTGAAAAGGCCGTTTTGAGAGAATCGAGTGCGCGGGCTGTAAAATCGGCGTCGTCGACGTCGGAAATACGTACCCTGTCTATCAGCAATGCGAGACTGGAAAAATTGGCGGGGACTGCGACCCGGGAAAGGATATCATCTATCTTGAATACATCTCCGCTGGACACATCCACCATACGGGTAAAGCCGCTCTCTTTCAGAGTCAGGAATTGCTCGGTAGCGTTCTCCTCGGTAACACTTTGGTCTGCAGCTATCAACACATACCCGCCGACCGGCAGTGAAAGCATATAATCCAGCACACTCTTCTCAGTGTCGCACACCACCTCGCGCCCGCTCACTGGAGAAAATGTATGTCCGATCTTGGCGTACAGCAATTGGAGATAATTATATATCTCCGTGGTGGTGGCAATCGTGGAGCGTGAGTTTACGGTATTCACCTTCTGCTCCACCGCGATTGCAGGGGGGAGTCCGGTGATATAATCTACCGCCGGTTTAGGGACGCGACCCAGGAACTGGCGGGCAAACGACGAGAGGCTCTCTGCAAATCGGCGGTGCCCCTCCGCATATAGGGTATCAAACGCGAGAGAACTCTTGCCGCTGCCGCTCACGCCGGTGATAACCACAAACTTACCGCGGGGTATCTCCAAGTCGATGCTCTTGAGGTTATTGGCCCGTGCTGCCTTTATGAGTATGCAATCTTTATTTCCCATCTACTGACGCGCCACCTGACGCACGTTCTTTAGTTTTCTCAATCCTGCCAATATTTTGTCTAACATGAGGTTGCTGCTCACAAAAATAGTGGCGTCTATCTCTATCTCGCCCCGACGGTTCCGGCTGCCGGTGAGCAATTTGCGCACCAGGGCATGATACGAACTGATCACTGCAAGCACGTCGTTAACTGCACTCTCTTCATCCACTATCACCTTCAAGGCGACCTGCGAGCTGCTGGTGGCGGCATCGCGACGCCAGCGGACCTTCTGCACCCGGTGCGGATAGTTTGCAATCAGACGGGCGGCGTTGGGGCAAGAGAGGCGATGTATCTTTATCCCTTCGTTAATGGTGACAAAGCCGAAGACGTCGTCGCCAAAAACCGGATTGCAGCACTTTGCCAGCTTGTACTCCACCCCGCTCAGCGAACCGTTGCCGCCAATCTCCAGATAGTCGAGGCCGCTGTCGCGACGGACCTGGGTCACAGTACGCTCGGGAACGGCACTCTCCTCCTCTGCCTGTTGCAATATCGCACTCTTAATCTCTGCCACATCTATCTTCTCTTCCCCAATGGCACCGAACAGTTCGTTGGCGGTCTTGAACTTATATTTCTTTATCAGCGCCGTGAGCTGATCGTCGCGGAGCACCAGTTTCCAGTTTTTCAGGCGACGGTCCAGAATCTCCTTGCCAGCCTTGGCCAGGGCGTTTTCACGCTCCTTGAGCTTTTGCTTGATCTTATTGCGCGCCTTGCTGGTAACAACATAGTTAAGCCAGTCTTCAGAGGGCTTCTGGTTCTTGGAGGTGATTATCTCCACCGTATCACCAGTCTTGAGCGGCTCGCGGATGGATACCATCTTGCCGTTTACACGGGCGCCGGTGCACCTAAGGCCCACGTTGGAGTGGATTTCAAAGGCAAAGTCCAGCACAGAGCTGCCCGCCTTGAGCTGCCTGAGTTCCCCATTGGGGGTGAACACGAACACATCCTGATTCAGCAGGTTCTGCTCTGCATCCAGATAAGGGGTGTGATCCGGGCTCTCCATCATCCGACGGACGGTCTGAAGCCACTCGCTTATAACCTCATCCCGCTTGACACCCTTGTAAGACCAGTGCGCGGCACCGCCAAGCTCAGCCTCATAATCCATCCGCTCGGAACGAATCTGCACCTCAACCCACTGTCCGGCGACATTTACCGTGCAGTGCAGCGACTGATATCCGTTAGGCTTGGGGCGGTCCAGCCACTGGCGCAGGCGGCGCTCATCCTGCGGATATTTCTCCGTGACAGTTGCAAACACCTCCCAGCAGGTACTTATCTCCTGCTCCGGAGGGACATCCACTATAAAGCGGATGGCAAACACATCGTACACCTCGGTGATGGAGATGTTCTGGGCCTGCATCTTTTTCCAGATGGAATAGGCGCTCTTGGTACGCGACTTAAGGTGATACCTTATCCCCTTTGCAGATATAGAGGCCTCCAGCGGCCGGATAAAACTCTCCACGAGTTTCTTACGGTCCCGCTCGGTGGCTCTCAGGTAATTGGATATCATCCGCCACTCTTCCGGGTTGGCATATCTAAGCCAGAGATCCTCCAGCTCGCTCTTTATGTTGTATAACCCGGACTGATGTGCCAGAGGTATGTACAGGAGCATTGTCTCGGCATTTTTGCGAGCCTGGTCGGACTTGGGGAAGATAGTAAGCGAACGCATTATCTCCAGCCGGTCTGCCAGCTTTATGATAAAGACCCTCGGGTCGGCAGAATAGTTGGCAATCAACTTCCTGTAACGGTCGGCCTCCAACATGGTATCGTGAGGCTTGATCTGGGATATTTTGTTGAGCCCGGCTGCCAGGGCCAGGGCCGTTTCCCCGCCAGAATAACGCTCCAGAACAGTCGGATCCACCCGGCTGGCTTCGTGCAGGAATACAGCAGCCACGCTGTCAGAATCGAGCCCTATCTCGTTAGATACGATTCCGGCCACCCCGGTTGCATGCTCCAAAAAGGGATGATTGTTGCTGCGCAGCAACCCGTGCAAGGCCTCTTCCGCAAGGGTATAGGCCTGCGCTATGGCAGCTTGCTGCACATCGGTGAAACCCGTGCATATTTTGGCTATGTCCTCTGGAATCATCTCTTTGACAACACTTCTTTAAGGGCATTCATCTCGTCGCGGAAGCGGGCGGCATTGATAAAATCAAGTTCAGCGGCAGCAGCCTCCATAGAGGCTTTCGTGGCAGCAATCATCTTCTCTATGCTGCTCCTGTCCATATGCGCGACAACCGGATCCTGCTGCAAAAATGCTGCCCGCTTTTGCTGTTCCTCCGTATAATCTATCTCCCGCGCCAGATGACTCCGGTCATGTCCGCCAACCTGGTGTGGCACTATGTGGTGCTCTGTATTATATGCCTGCTGCTTTGCGCGGCGACGGTTGGTTTCGTCAATTGTGGACTGCATCGATACAGTGATGGTATCGGCGTAGAATATAACCTTTCCGTTGATATTACGTGCAGCACGGCCGGCGGTCTGTGTGAGTGCACGGTCGCTCCTGAGGAAACCCTCCTTGTCGGCATCAAGGATTGCAACCAGCGACACGGCGGGAAGGTCCAGCCCCTCGCGCAGCAGGTTCACACCCACCAGCACGTCAAAGCTCCCCGCCTTGAAATCTTCTATAATCTCTACCCGCTCCAGGGTATCCACATCAGAGTGAATATACCGGCAGCGTATCTCCATCCTTGTGAGATACTTCTCCAGTTCCTCCGCCATACGCTTTGTAAGGGTCGTGACCAGCACCCTTTCATCGTGCTCGGCACGTATCTGGATCTCCTCCATCAGATCGTCTATCTGATTTTTAGAGGGACGTACCTCAATCGGGGGGTCCAGCAGGCCGGTGGGACGTACCACCTGCTCTACAATAACACCGCCGCACTCCTCCAGCTCCCAGTCGCCGGGGGTGGCGCTCACGTAGAGCCGCTGCCCTATCAGGCTGTAGAACTCGTCAAATTTAAGGGGGCGGTTGTCGGCTGCCGCCGGGAGCCGGAAACCGTACTCCACAAGGGTCTCCTTGCGGCTCCGGTCACCACCGTACATTGCCCTGATCTGCGGAATGGTCACATGGCTCTCGTCTATAAATGTAAGGAAATCGCTCTGGAAATAATCTATCAGGCAGAAGGGTCGCTGCCCCGCCTTGCGCCCGTCAAAATAACGGGAATAGTTCTCTATACCAGAGCAATAACCTATCTCCTTTATCATCTCCACATCATATTCCACCCTCTGGCGCAGGCGGTTGGCCTCGTGGTGACGGCCAACAGCGTTAAAATAGTCGCACCTGTCCACCATATCGGCCAGAATCTGGTCGATGGCCTTTGCCGCACGCTCTTTGGTGGTGAGGAAGTTGGTGGCGGGGAATATCGATATCGAATCGTGATAACCTATGGTGGCGCCGCTGGATGGGTCAATCATCTCGATGGCCTCTATCTCGTCGCCCCAGAAGACTATCCGGTATGCAAAGTCAGAATAGGCGGGAAATACATCAACACTGTCCCCCCTTACCCTGAAACAGCCACGCTTGAACTCCCCTTCCGTGCGGGAGTAGAGGGCATCCACAAGACTGTACAGGAACTGGTTGCGCTGCACTTCATCACCCTTGTTGATAAGAATGGTGCTGTTGTGGAAGTCATCCGGGTTGCCTATGCCGTAGAGACAGCTCACAGAAGATATTACAATCACGTCACGCCGCCCGCTCAGAAGGGCGCTGCTGGCACTCAGGCGCAACCGGTCTATCTCATCGTTGATGCTGAGGTCCTTCTCTATGTAGGTATCGGTGGTTGGGATGTACGCCTCAGGCTGATAATAATCGTAGTAAGAGACAAAATACTCCACCGCATTCTCCGGGAAAAAGTTTTTGAACTCGCTGTACAACTGGGCCGCCAGGGTCTTGTTATGGCTCAGTATCAGCGTCGGACGCTGCAGCCGCTCAATCACATTGGCCATAGTAAAGGTCTTTCCGCTGCCCGTCACGCCCAGCAGTGTCTGGGCCTGGGCCCCGCTTATGAAGCCTTCACAAAGCTGCTCTATCGCCCCGGGCTGGTCGCCGGCAGGCTTGTATGCAGAATGAATCTTAAACTCTCCCATCGGACTACAAATATACGTTTTCTAAAGAAGAAATTACTAAATTAGCCCGCAGTTTCCACTCTCATGAAAAAGGCTGTCGCTACTCTCATCACTTCGCTGTTCATCGCCCTCAGTATTCCGTTGGCGGCACAAACCGGGAGGTACGAGGAGATAGCTTCAGAGAGCCTTCAGAGGGAAATCGTAGAGCATCTGTGCGATTCCGTGATGGAGGGCCGCGGTTCTGGCACGGGGGGCGGTTTGCTCGCCCGCAATTATATCCTGAACCGCTTTGAACAGCTGGAGCTGAAACCCTTTTTCTTTCTTAGGCAGGAGTCCTTCTTCTATAACGAAAAGATAACGATGCATAACGTTATGGGAGTGGTTCCCGCACTTGGAATCAGCGATAAATATATTGTGGTTTCCGCCCACTACGACCACCTTGGTGTGATAAAGGGAAAGACCTACCCCGGCGCCGACGACAATGCCTCCGGGGTGGCGGCTTTGCTTGCCCTGGCACAGATGTTTTCCCAGATGAGACAGGACGGTACAGGCCCCGCAGTAAACATACTCTTTGTGGCTTTCGACGGCAAGGAATACAGCATGGCCGGGAGCAAGCGGTTCATCGCAGAACTCCCGATAGCCCCGCAGGATATTGTCTGTGAGATAAATATGGACATCCTGGGTTCCACGCTGGTTCCTGTACACAAGAATCACGAATACCTTATCGTACTGGGGCGCAACACATTGCCTGAGCGGATGCGCAACATAATCCCCAACTGCAATTTCGGCCGCAACCTGAACCTTGACATTGACTTCACATTTTACGGCAGCGACGATTTTACCAAGACTATATACAAGTTGGGCGACCACTACGCCTTTAATCAGAAAGGTGTACCGGCGCTGTTTTTCACCTCCGGTTTCCACCAGCATACCCTCAAGACCACGGACACCCCTGCAATCATAGATTACAAGGTGCTCGCCAAGCGCACCAAACTCATATTCAACACAATACTGGGCATAGCCAATGTCAGCGACCATTGAGTGCGTCCCCAATTTCAGCGAAGGGCACGACATATCAGTTATAAAGGCAATTGCAGACACTATCTCCAACTGCGGCTGCAAGGTGCTCCACACCGACATGGGATATGATACCCACCGCACCGTAATCACCTTTGCCGGCGAAGCCTCCGACGTATGCACCGGTGCATTTGAGGCGGTTAAGCGTGCCACCTGCCTGATTGACATGAGGATTCACACCGGAGCCCACCCCCGGCAGGGAGCGACCGACGTCCTGCCGCTTGTCCCGGTATCGGGCATAACCATGGCCGAGTGCGCATCGCTGGCGCGTAAACTGGCAGAGCGCATATACACGGAACTTGGCATCCCCTGCTATTGCTATGGAGAGGCTGCTTTTACACCGGAACGCCGGCGGCTTGAGGTGTGCCGCGAAGGTGAATACGAGGCACTGGAGGCGAAGATAGCCGACCCTGACCGAAGGCCCGACTTCTGCGGAGACTCTTTCACGCTGCAGGCAGCCAAGGCGGGTGCAACCACCGTCGGAGCCCGCGAGTTCCTGATTGCCGTAAACTTTAACCTCGACACCGACGATGTTGCGGCGGCAAAGTCCATCGCGCTGGACGTCCGCGAAAAAGGACGGATGAAGAAAGATTCCGACGGGAACCCCGTGCGGGATAGCGCCGGAAAGCCGGTATTTACCCCAGGCCTGCTGCCCGGCTGCAAAGCCATCGGCTGGTATATCCCGGAATACGGCTTCGCCCAGGTATCGATGAACATCACCGACATCTCCCTCACCCCGCTGCACATAGCCTTCGAAACCGTCAGCACACAAGCCGCAAAGCGCGGCCTGCACGTCACCGGCACAGAGATTATCGGCCTAGTCCCCAAGCGCGTGCTTGTTGACGCCGGCCGGTACTTTGCAAAGGACTTGCCTGGCGAGCAGGAACTCATGGAACTGGCCGTAAAAAAAATGGGTCTGAGCACCCTCAGACCCTATAACTTAGAAGAACGCGTAATAGAGTATCTGATCTAAGACGCGTGATACAGTTTTTTGCTCTGGTACCTTGGCTCACAAGTCAGATTGACCCCGAGTTTCTTAAATGCAGATACATCCACACCAGACAAAATCACGCTGGTGTGAACCTCGCAGCAACGCAAGTCATCAAGCTTCTCCAGCGCCTTGCGCGCATTAATATCGGTCAGGGCGCAGATAGAGAGCGCCAGCAGCACCTCGTTCACATGCAGGCGGGGGTTTCGGTTGCCCAGATGCTGCGTCTTGAGGTTGCATATAGGCTCAATCACGATCGGAGAAATCAAATCGACCTGCGAAGGGATGTTAGCCAGATACTTTAACGCATTCAGCAACATCGCAGAAGAAGGTCCAAGCAGCGCGCTGGTCTTGCCGCCGATAAGGGTCCCGTCATTCATCTCGATTGCGGCGGCCGGCATACCGGTCTCCTCCGCCATCTTGTTTGCAAGCACCGCTACCTTGCGGTTGGAGAGTTCCACCTTTGCCTGCTCCATCACCATCTCCAGCTTTACAAGCTGCTCCGGATTTGCAGCAGCCTTGCGCACCTGGCAGGCGACATTATAGTATCGGCGGATAATCTCGCGGCAGGAGGCATCGCGCACAACCTCATCATCCATAATACAATCCCCTATCATATTCACGCCCATATCGGTTGGTGACTTATAGGGTGACTCGCCGATTATCTCGGTAAGCATCTGGTTCAGCACGGGGAATATCTCCACGTCGCGGTTGTAGTTCACAGCTATTTTGCCGTAAGCCTCCAGATGGTAAGGGTCAATCATGTTGACATCCTCAAGATCTACCGTGGCAGCTTCATACGCCAGATTGACGGGATGCTTAAGGGGCATGCTCCAAACGGGGAAAGTCTCAAACTTGGCATATCCAGCCTTCACGCCGCGCTTGTTCTCATGATAAAGCTGGCTCAGGCAGGTCGCCATCTTTCCGCTGCCAGGGCCTGGAGCAGTAACCACAACCAGCCGGCGGCTCGTAACCACAAACTCGTTCTTGCCGTATCCCTCCTCACTGATAATAGCCTGCAAATTAGAAGGATATCCGGCAATCGGATAGTGACGGTAAACCTTCAGGCCCAGCCCCTCGAGCTTTTTCTGATATGCTATTGCATTTGCCTGATTCTCAAACCTGGTGAGCACTACGCTGCTTACATAAAGGCCATAACCACGGAAAGCATCAATCAGACGCAACACATCCATGTCGTATGTGATGCCCAGATCGCCGCGGATCTTGTTCTTCTCTATGTCGTTGGCGTTTATTACAACCACTATCTCCGCCTCTTCCTTCATCTGCAGCAGCATGGTAATTTTGCTGTCCGGGGCAAAGCCAGGCAGCACGCGGCTGGCATGATAATCGTCAAAAAGTTTCCCTCCAAATTCCAGATAGAGCTTGTCGCCGAACATAGCGATGCGCTCCTTGATTTTATTCGACTGAATAGCAAGATATTTATCCTTGTCGAAACCAAGTTTGTTCATAGTGTATGTGAAATGCGGTTTTGCAAAAGTAGCATTTTTTTTAACTTTGGGAAGATTACAAGACATGTTTTATGAAAGGAAACTATATTTTTCTGGCCGACGGCTTTGAAGAGGTCGAGGCCATTGCAACGCTGGATATCCTCCGCCGCGGAGACGTCGAAGCAAAAACCGTATCCATATACGACAATTCGCTGGTAGAAGGTGCGCACGGCTTGCAGCTTATCAGCGACCTTAGCTGGGAAGATTTCGAAGATATTATAAGCGAAGCTGCCTCGCCGGAAGATTTCCTGATATTCCCGGGAGGCATGCCCGGCGCCAAAAACCTCGCTGAGTTTGCTCCCTTGATGGATGTAATGCACCGTCATTGGGCGGCCGGCGGAGGGGTCGCAGCAATATGCGCATCCCCGGCAGTGGTTCTCGCCGCACAGGGTGATATGTTCAAGGGGGCGAGGATGACCTGCTACGACGGCTTCGAGAGCGCACTTGCAGCTGCCGGCATCACCCACGTAGAGGCTGGCAGCGTTGTGGACGGCCGCATAGTCACCGGCCGCGGCCCCGGCTACGCCGTAGAATTCGCCCTCGACCTCCTCGCCACTATAAAAGACCGCGACACCTCCTCCGCCGTCGCCGCCGGGTTCACCCCGAGGTAGATGAGGAATCTTTAGCGAACGGAAGTTTCAGAGAGGCAAGTGCCGCCGCAGCGCATCGACGTAGCTATACACAAAATATGGGGTAGGTCCGATGAAATGATTGAGACCTACCCCATAATGTGGGTTTTATTAATGTATTCGGGATAGGTCCCTGCAAATAAGTTGGACCTACCCCGGTAAGCCTACTTAGTCTTAATAGTGTATTTGCCGCTGGGGAATGTTTCTTCGCGGAGGGTGCCGTTCCCGGGATAAATAACTGTGGCGGTCGTTCCCACCGGAACGGCGATGTTCATAGTGAGGGTGCCGTCAGCATCCTTTTTCCACTCTGATACTATTCTGCCGTAGGGGCAGTCCTTGTGGAACTTGACCCATTCGAGGCCGTCCGGCATAGTGGGTCGGATTTCGAACGTACGGTAGCCGGGGCTGGTAGGTTCGACGCCGGCGAGGTCACGGTAGAACCAGAGGATGCCGCCGCCCATAAAGGGGTGGTTGTGGGAGAACCTGCCGTCCCACTGCTCCCAGGTGACGGTTGCCCCCTGCTCTATCCACCAGCCGAAACTGGGCCAGTCGCGCTTGTTGATAATCTCATAAGCGAGATCTGCCTGTCCGTATTTGACGAGCACTTCAAAAAGATAGCGGATACCGAAGAAACCGGTATCGAGATGGTTTCCAACCTCTGCAATGTTGGAAACCAGCGCTGCGACGACCTTATCCTGACGGTCTGCGGGCACACCCATCGCAAGGGCGAATACATTGCTGCCGTGCTTGCCATAGGAGCCTGTCTCAGGGTTATAGAACACATTATGGAATGCCTCACAGGTGCGGTCACGCAGTGCCGAGAAATATTCGTAAGATTCGGTATCGCCAAAAAGTTCTGCAGCATCGGCAGTCTTCTTTGCACAAGCCCAAAGGAACCATGTGTGTACCAGCGCATTGCTTGGCAGGCCGGTAGCGGGAACCCATTCGCCCAGGTCGCGGAAATAGTGACCGGAACGGCTCTCCATTATGCCACGGTCGTCAACCCAGTTAAGCATCCAGCGGGTATTGTCCTGCATAGCCTTGTAGCATTTGCGCAGTATACGCTCGTCGCCATATTGCCAGTAGAAATCTGTGGGGACAAACTCCATGGCCGCGCCAAAGCCTATGCCGCCGCCAGCCTCGGGCTGCCAGGGTGCCGAATTGGCCACATAGCCATCGGGCTTCTGTGCTTCGAGGATATCGTGTATCCACTTGTAATAGAAGGTCTGCGCCCCCATGGTGGTCATGGTGGTGGGGCCTACCGACTCGCCGTCACCGGTGTAGCCGATGCGCTCACGGTGAGGGCAGTCGCTGGGAACACCGCCGTGCATATTGTCCAGCATGCTACGGCGCCATATCTTATCTATCTTATTTAGCAGTTCGTTGGAGGTCTCGAATGCAGTAGCCTGCTTGACGTCAGAATTAACGGCATGGGCCTCGATCTGGGAAGACTTGAGGTCGTCCAGACCGGTTATAGCCACCTGCGAGAATACAAACCATTTGAACCGGGGGTGGTAAGATTCCTTGCCGGAACCCTTAGCGGTGTAAGTGCTGGTGCATACCAGCGACTCGTTAAGATAGCGCATGGTCACCTCCTGCCCCTCCTCGAGGTTCAGGTCCTTGAGATATACCCAGCCGGATATCTCCTCCGGGAAGGATACTATTATCGCGTTAGTGCTGTCACGCTCGATGCTGACCGGCTTGAAAGTGGCGGTAATACGGTCCGAAGGGCCTTTCTGGGTCACCAGAGTCCCCTCCGGAGCTTTCTTTTCTGCAGCATTCTCCCAAGACGAATCGTCATAACCGGCCTTGCACCAGAGAGGGTGCTCAAGGCGGGCATCATAGTTCTCGCCGATATACATCTGGTCGAACGTGAGGGCGCTCTTGGCAATTTTCCAATCGGTGTCGCTGGCAATCACATCCTTAGTGCCATCCTTATATGTAATAACAATCTGGCCAAAGAAACGCGGAGTGCCGTAACCCATCACGAAGCGGCGGAACACAAGATCATAGAAACCGTTACCCAGCAGCGCTCCGACGGCGTTTTTACCCTTCACAAGCATATCCTTCACATCATAGCTGACATAAGCGACAGAATAGCCGTTGAACGGGTCGCCTATCTTTATCAGGCGCTCTGCCAGCCTGGGGCGCAGGCCATAGTTAGTTTCGTTGGGCACAAGATAATCGTCGCCAACCCTGCTGCCGTTCAGGTAAAGTTCAAAGTAGCCGAGGCCGGTGCCGTAGAAGCGGGCAGAAGCTACGGGCTTTTTAACCTCGAACTCCTTGCGCAGTATAGGCGCGGGCTGGACATTCTCATCCAAAGTATCGTCGTAAGACTGTTCTCCCTGCCACGGGGCGCCAATCCACTTAGCCCTCCACAGGGCTTCATCCATAACTCCGGTATGGAAATGACACACTTTGCTCCAACGCGACTTCTTACCTTTCTCATCCTTTACCTGCACGCGCCAATAATAATCGCTGCACGACTGCAGAGCTTTTCCGCTGTATGGAACCAGTACAGACTCATTGCTCTCCACCATACCGGAATCCCAGATGAGTTTTTTAAAACACTTGGGGTCAGCAGATACCTGGATACGATATGACGTCTGCGCAGCACCATTGACGCCGCTCTCGTTAATCCACGAGAAACGCGGGCTGGAAGCATCGGTAAACGCATCTTCGAAATACTCGGTGGTCAGGTTCACGGGCGTGACACTCGATTTGGATGCAAAAGAGCATCCGCAGGCAACCAGGCAGAGGGTAATTGCTGTTAACAGTCTTTTCATTATAAATCGTATTATTTTCTATTTACTTTTCCCTTGAAAGAATGCTTTCCGCTGCCGACAGTCTCTTCACGCAGAGAGTCACCGTCGGGCACATAGACAGTAGCCGTGGTGCCGGCCGGGACGGTGCACTTAAGATTGAACGCTCCGCCGGGGGTCACCTTCCAGTCGATGGTTATGCGGCCATAAGGTGAGTCTTTATGGAATTTGACCCAGTCGAGACCATCCACAACTGTGGGGCGGATCTCGAAGGTGCGATAGCCGGGAGAAGTCGGCTCAAGGCCGGCCAGGTCGCGGTAGAACCAGCGGATGCCGCCGCCCATAAAGGGGATGTTGCGTGAGAATACTCCATCCCACTGCTCCCAGAATGTGACTGCTCCCTGCTCTATCCACCAGCCGATGCTGGGCTGGTCACGTTTGTTGATGATTTCCCAGGCGAGGTCGGCACGGCCGTATTTAATCAAAGTCTCGCAGAGGTAGCGCCAGCCCACAAAGCCCACGTGCAGGTGGTTGCCGCACTCTGCGATATTGGACACAAGGGCATCCAGCGCCTCTTTCTCACGCTCTGCGGTGGGACATCCCATAACCAGGGCCCACATATTGCTGCCCCATTTACCATAAGATCTGGTCTCGGGGTCGTAGAAGCAGCGGTGGAATGCAGCGGCAGTGGTATCTCTCAAAGCTGCGAAATAAGCGACATCATCACTCTTGCCAAGGAGATCTGCCGTTTCTGCCGTGATGCGGGCGCAATTCCAGAGGAAGAAGGTGTGGACCAAAGCTTTGGAGGGTATCTCCCAGGGGGCGTTCCACTCACCCAGATCCATAAAGTAGCGGCCGGTGCGGCTCTCCATTATGCCCCGCTCGTCCACCCAGTTGAGCATCCAGCGGGTATGAGCCGCCATAGCGTCATAGCACTCTTCAAGGGCACGGCGGTCACCGTATTCCCAATAAAACTCGTAAGGGATTACATTCATTGCAGAGCCGAAGGCCACGCCTCCGCCAGCCTCCGGCTGCCAGGGCGCAGAGTTGCAGACATAACCATCCTCTTTCTGTGCCTCGCGGAGGTCGCGCATCCATTTGTAATAAAAGGCTCCGGCATCCATAGTTGTCATCACCGTCGGCCCCACAGCCTGCCCGTCGCCGGTATAGCCTATACGCTCACGGTGCGGGGTGTCGGTGGGGATGTTGCCGTGCATATTGTCAAGCTGGGTGCGACGCCATATCTTGTCCATATAATTGAGCATCTCGTTAGAGCACTCAAAAGCGGTCGCCTGACGGATATCTGAATTGACCGCCTGCGCCTCTATCTGGTCTGGACGCAAATCATTCAGGCCAAATATCTCAACCTGCTGAAACGCAAAGTATTCGAAGCGGGGATGCCAGCTCTCGTTGCCGCCACCCTTGGCGATATAGGTCATAAAACTTACGACCTTTTCTACTGCGTTATAATCTTCTGTGAGGTTATGGATAGTTATCTCCTGCCCGGCCTCGAGGTCCAGATTCTTCAACTCGACCCATCCTGAGATATATTCGGGGAAGGTCACCAGGAATGCACCGGTAGAATCAACCTTTTCTATGGATGTAGGGGCCCACTTGCCTGTAATCCTGTCAGGAAGGCCGGTCTGTGCAAACAACTCCCCTTCCGGCGCCCTTTTCTGTACGGCGCATGCCCAGGCGGAGTCGTCATAGCCGGGTTCGCTCCACCCCTCGTGCTCCAGACGGGCATCATATATCTCGCCAAAATAGAGCTGGTCGTAAACTATCGCGCTCTTCTCGACCTTCCATGTATCATCGGTTGCAATCACCTCGCTGGTGCCGTCTTCGTAGCGGACAAGTATCTGCCCGAAGAGTTTTGGCACGCCATATCCCATCACAAAGCGGCGGAACACCAGGTCGTAATAACCGTTGCCGAGGATTGCCCCCACGGCGTTGCGCCCCTCGCGCACCATATCCGTGAGGTCGTAACTTACATACGCCACGCTGTAGCCGTTGAAAGGGTCCGGAATCGGGAGGAGGCGCTCCTCAAGTTTCTCACGGTAGCCGTAGTTTGTTTCGTTGGGAGAAAGGTATTCATCACCTACCCTGCCGCCATTAAAATAAAGCTCTAAATAACCGAGGCCGGTGCCGTAGAAGCGCACCGACTTTACAGGTTTGGTTATTTCAAACTCCTTGCGGAGCAGAGGCGCGGGGAACACCACTTCCGATGTATCGTAGTCATAAGATTTCTCTCCCTGCCAGGGGGCGCCTATCCACTGCGCCTGCCATAAATCCTGGCGGCCGAGCAATCCGGTGTGGAAGTGGCAGGGTTTGCTCCATGCAGATGGTTCACCTTTCCCGTCGCATACCTGTACCTGCCAGAAATAATCGGTACAAGGTTCCAGCGCATTGCCGGTGTAGGGCACCAGCACCGACTCGTTGCTTTCAATGATTCCAGAATCCCAGTATGCCTGCTCGGGATGCTCAAGGTCTTTATAGACCCTTATCTGATATGTGTTCTGGAACGCTCCGTTTTTGCCACTCAGGTTAATCCAGGAAAAACGGGGGCTTGCCACATCGGTAAAGGCATCCTCCTTATATTCGGTGGTAAGGTTTGCGGGTTTGATATCCGACCGGGACAAGTCACAACCGGCAAGCAGTATGCAGAGCACGACAGGCAAAAGGAATCTTTTCATTACAACGGAAATATATGTTTGATAAAGGTGGTCAAAGATAGACAATTTTGCCTACATTTGCCTTCACTATGATAACCTTTCTGGTCTGTATTACACTTTTGGTAGCAGGGTACCTGCTTTACGGTCGGTTTGTTGAAAAGCGCCTGTTCCAGGCGGACCCCAACCGCGCCACTCCCGCCCATTACAAATCCGACGGCGTGGACTTTAAAGAGATAAAACCCTGGCGCGTATTCGTCATACAATTCCTGAACATCGCCGGCCTCGGGCCCATCTTTGGGGCGATACTGGGCGCGGCGTACGGCCCGATGGCATACATCTGGATAGTTGTCGGCTGCATCTTTATGGGTGCTGTGCACGACTACTTTTCAGGGATGATATCTATCCGTTCCGGTGGCCGCAGCACACCTTCGCTAATCGGTTTTTATCTTGGCCGGCACGTCAAAACTGTGATGAACATATTCATCGCATTGATGCTCATAGGCGTAGGATGCTCATTTGTCACAGGCCCGGCAGACCTTCTGAACACTATGGCGCCGGTGAACAAACTGTTCTGGGTGATTGTCATTTTTGCTTATTATATACTGGCCACCCTTGTCCCTATCGATAAGATAATCGGGAAGATATATCCTTATCTGGGAGGGGCGCTGCTGTTTATGGCGACTGCCGTCGGGATTGCCCTGATCATAAAGGGCGGCAACGGCACCCTCCACCTTACAGAACTCACTTTTGACAATATGCGCAATTTCCACAGCAATCCTCAGACCAATATCCTGTTCCCGATGTTGTTCATAGTGATATCCTGTGGCGCGATATCTGGCTTCCACAGCACCCAAAGCCCCATTATGGCCCGGTGCATAGGAAATGAGAAATATGGCCGCCCGGTGTTCTACGGTGCGATGATATGCGAAGGTATCGTAGCCACGATATGGGCGACAGCAGCGATGGCATACACCGGAGGGCCGGAGGGGCTGAACGCCGCCGCTGCCGCAGGGCAGACACCTGCCATACTGGTGAATGCGATATGCCGCGACTGGCTCGGCAAGATTGGTTCAATAATCGCGATCATGGGGGTCATCGCCTGCCCCATCACCTCCGGCGACACCGCTTTCCGCAGCATCAGGCTGATACTGGCAGAAGCTCTCCATATCAACCAGAAACCCATCCTGAACAGGGTACTCACTGCACTCCCGATATTTGTTGTGGCCGTACTGGTATGCTCGTCAGATTTTTCAACCATCTGGAACTACGTCGGCATATCCAATCAGGTCCTTGCAGCGATTGTACTTTGGACAGCCTCCAGATACCTCTATAAACACGGCAAAAGCCCGTTGTTCACAGCCATCCCTGCAACTTTCCTCACCTATGTGTGCTCTTGCTACTTTATGGTTGCTCCGCACAAGGCTGGCGGACTTTCGCTCCCCCTGACCATCTCCCATATAGTCGCTGCAACAGTTACTTTATTGATAGTCACATTGTTCTTTTTGGAAAACCGTCATCTGAAACGCAGATACACTACCCTCAGGAATCAGGCCTGAACCCAATAAACGCAGCCGCTTATGGACGAAAGCCTCAACCTTGTCAGGGATCTGGCCCTCATATTCATTTCCGCAGGTATCATCACCTTGGTATTCAGGGCGCTGAAACAGCCCTTGATTCTTGGATACATAGTCGCCGGCTTTCTGGTAGGGCCCCACTTCGGCCTCTTCCCCGGCCTTACAAGCCCTGAAAACGTAGAACAATGGTCGGAAATCGGTATAATATTCCTTCTCTTCGCGCTCGGGCTGGAGTTCAGCTTCAAGAAACTCCTCAAGGTGGGCAGCAGCGCCCTTATCACAGCCGGAACCATTTTCGCCGGGATGTTCGTAACAGGTATGATGGTCGGCGGTGCCATGGGTTGGAGCCATATGGAGCGCATCTTTCTGGGCGGCATGCTCTCCATGTCATCCACAACCATCATCATCAAGGCTTTCGATGACCTGGGACTAAAGGGGATGCCATTTACAAATGTCGTATTCGGCACCCTTGTGGTTGAGGACCTGCTTGCAGTCGTGCTTATGGTTTTGCTCTCCACCATGGCTGTCAGCCAGCAGTTTGCAGGCGGCGAGATGGTGATGGCCCTGCTCAAGCTCCTCTTTTTCCTGGTGTTATGGTTCGTGGTAGGCATGTACCTGATTCCCAGTTTATTCAAGAAAGGGCGGCAGGTAATGAACGAAGAAATGCTGGTGATACTCTCCGTGGGGCTTTGCTTCGGCATGGTGGCGCTGGCCACCGCCGCCGGATTCTCGTCTGCTCTGGGAGCCTTTGTGATGGGTTCACTGCTTGCAGAGACACTTGAAGGCGAACACATCTCCCACTCCATCAAAAACATAAAAGATTTGTTCGGCGCAATCTTCTTCGTCTCCGTCGGAATGATGGTAGATCCCGCAATCATAGCCCAATACTGGCAGCCGATCTTGATACTGATAGTAGTGGTTGTAATCGGTATCCCGTTGTTTGCCACCAGCGGCGTGCTGATGGCCGGGCAGGGTCTGCACAGCGCGGTACGCAGTGGTTTCTCAATGGCGCAGATAGGTGAATTCGCATTCATCATCGCCAGCCTTGGCAAGAGCCTCGGGGTGATGTCGGATTATATCTACCCTGTTGTGGTGGCAGTCTCTGTGATCACCACTTTCACAACTCCGTACTTCATGAAGCTTTCTGAGCCGTTCTACGGGATGCTGAGCCGAAAGATGCCGTCCAAGTTGTTTGCTTCGCTGAGCGAGGTCCGCGCTTCCGGCAGGTCGCAGGCACGCGAGAGCCAGTGGCGCAAACTTATCAAAGCCTATCTGACCCGGATGATACCATACAACGTGATGCTGGTGGCGGTTCTGCTTGCCTCAAATATGTTTCTGGACCCATTCGCCAAGAATCACTTCGTGAACCTGGCGCCCGGTATAATCAACCTCATATGCGCTCTTGCCACGCTTCTGGTAATGTCCCCGCTCCTGTACGGGATGGTGATAGCTGCCGGCAATTATAAGGAGCTTTACGACAGCATCTGGGCCGGATCGTCCGCCGCCGGGCGCGGTCCGCTGATTGCGATGAGCGCCTTGAAGATATTCCTGGCGGTGGCCTATGTGGTGACGGTGGTGTCGCACTACTTCAAGCCCGGAATCGGCATCGTGATCCTGATAGCATCCCTGGCGGCGGCGATATTCATACTGCTGCGCATCTTCAACAACCGCTCCAGCACGCTCGAGAGCCGGTTTGTAGAGAATATCAGGCAGAAAGACGATTACCAGCGCAAAACCGCACCCGTTACTACCTCGATCCGCGAGAAGATGAGCGGCCACGACATCTGCGTGGAAAGCCTCAAGGTAAGTTCCGACTTCAGATACACCGGCCGGCAGTTGCAGGAGATTCCGCTCCGCCGCGACTTTGGCGTGAACATAGTGAAGATAATCCGCGGAAAAAAAATCATAAACATCCCTTCGGCATCGGAGTACCTGTTCCCTGCCGACGAAATACTTGTGGTGGGTACCCTGGACAGCGTGTCGGCCTTCAAGAAGGCGCTTGATGAGGATGTCGCCCCCGCACCCGCTCCGACCGCTCCTGTAGAGGTGGAATCCTTTACCCTTGGGGAAGACTCCCTTCTGACAGGCAAGTCCTTGAAGATGGTTGATATGCGCAACTCCGGATGTATGCTGATAGGCCTTGAACGCGGAGAGGAGTCATTTATGAACCCTGAGCCTGATATGATAATGCAGGTTGGGGATATCATATGGATCGTAGGATCACCAGAAGCGGTTAAACTATACAAATAATTTTGCACTATGATATTCAAGCGACTTTGTTTTATCCTTCTCGCTGCGGCATGCTGCATCGGCTGCAAAGAAGGTGTTATCGACAGACAGAACATTGATTCATTTAAGAAAGCCGTACCGGTTTGGGCAGAAGGACGCGAGACTGAGGTAAATCTGACGCTGGCTTTCCGCACGGTTATTGATTATCACCGCGATGCGGACATCCGCATAGCGGCATCGACCATCTACCGCCTGAGGGTGAACGGAGAGTTTGTAGGACACGGTCCCTGCGTGGCTGCACACGATTTCTATCGCATTGACTGCTACGACCTTGCCCCATATTTACACAAAGGCAAGAACGTAGTCTCCGTGGAGGTAACCGGATATAACACAGAATCTTTCTACCTGCTCAGCCAGCCTTCTTTCCTTCAGGCGGAGATTGTATCGGGCGGCAAGGTGATTGCCTCCACCGGCAGCGATTTCACGGCTTATGACCTGCAACAGCGCGTGCAGCAGGTGCCAAAATACAGCTACCAGCGGACGCAGATGGAGCATTGGGTGCTGGACTGCAATTACGACGACTGGCAGAAAGATGTCGGTTACAGCAGCGACAAAGAGGTGAAACTGGCTCAGCAACAGGCAAAGACCACCATCGTCCGGCGCGTCCCCTACCCCGACTACACAGTGCACGAGGCCTCTGTGCTGGATGCCGGGCGCAAACTCTATACATTCGGCCGCGAATACAGCGGCTTCCTTGGTTGTGAGATTGAAGTAAAGGAAAAGACCTCCCTCACCATAGATTATGAAGAACTGCTCACCGACGGGGAGCTCAAGCACAGGATGCCGTTCAGGGGCTATGTCGCCTGGGATCTGGAACCGGGCCATTACACACTGGAGAGCATAGAGCCCTACTCAATGCAATATGCCCAGGTTGCCTTCACCGGTGATGCCACGATAGAGAGGATTTACATACGCGATTATTGCAATTCTGCCGTGGGAGCAGGTCAGTTCAGCTGCGACGACGAGGCGCTGAACAAAATCTTTGATGCAGCGCGCGAGACTATCCGCCAGAGTTCTATGGATATCTTCATGGACACCCCCTCGCGCGAGCGGGCCGGCTGGATCGGAGACAGCTATTTCTCCGCCCGTGTAGAGTGCGACCTCTCCGGAGCCACCAACGTAGAAAAGAATTTCCTGGAGAACTATCTGCTGCCAGAGCATTTCAAGACCATACCGGAGGGGATGGTTCCTATGTGCTACCCTTCCGACAACTTTGAAGGAGGGACCTACATCCCCAACTACGCAATGTGGTTCGTGCTGCAGCTGGAAGAGTACCTTGAGCGCAGCGGCGACCGGGAGATGATAGATGCATTCCGGAACCGCGTTTACGGCCTGGTAGATTTCTTTGACAAGTATCTCAACAGCGACGGCCTTCTGGAGAGGCTCCAGAGCTGGGTCTTCATTGAGTGGTCGGCCGCCAACCATTTCGTGTGGGATGTAAGTTATCCGTCAAATATGCAATATGCGGCAATGCTGGACGCTGTTTGCAGGATGTACAATGACCCTG
Source organism: Bacteroidales bacterium (assembly GCA_017445425.1). Lineage (GTDB taxonomy): Bacteria > Bacteroidota > Bacteroidia > Bacteroidales > UBA932 > Equibacterium. The sequence goes on from JAFSUF010000024.1 coordinate 63,857, forward strand.
CGCTGCACGAGCGTGCAGAAGCTATGCGCGAGACCATCCGCCGGCAGAGTTTTGACGGCCGCTTCTTCTGCGACAATGCCATCCGCAATGAGGACGGCAGCCTGGTGCGTACCGACAACCACACCGAGACCTGTCAGTATTATGCTTTCTTCTTTAAAACCGCCACCCCGGAGACATATCCGGAACTATGGAACCGGATGGTCACCGAATTCGGTCCCATACGCGACAAGCAGGACAATTATCCCGACGTTCCCAAGGCCAACGCCCTGTTTGGCAACTACCTGCGTATGGAGCTGCTCTCCGGGAACGGACTCGGTGCGCAGTCGCTCAGGGAGGCGAAGGACTTCTATCTCCCGATGGCTGAACTTACAGGAACACTCTGGGAGAATATGACCTTCAGCGACAGCTGCAACCACGGCTTTGCCGCCCACCTGGCTCACGTACTATATCGGGACGCAGCCGGCATCTATGCCGTTGACCGCGTGAACAAGACCGTGACCCTGCGCCTTTGCGACACCGGACTTAAGCAATGCTCCGCCATCCTCCCCGTCCCGGACGGCGAAATCAAGTTGGACTGGACTTGCAACGACGGCAAATTCAGCTACGACCTCTCCCTCCCGCGCGGCTGGAAAGTGGTTGAAGAGTAATCATTTTATTGGTATATTTGGAGAAATATCACCACTATGGCAGACGAAAAAATCATCTTCTCTATGTGCGGTGTGGGCAAGGTTTTGCCGCACAACAACAAGGTAATCCTCAAAGACATATACCTGAGTTTCTTCTACGGTGCCAAAATCGGCATCATAGGCCTCAACGGCAGCGGTAAGTCCACTCTGCTCAAGATTATTGCCGGTGTGGAGAAATCCTACCGCGGCGAGGTGGTATGGGCACCCGGCTACAGCGTGGGCTATCTGGCCCAGGAGCCTGAGATGGATCCCGACAAGACCGTTCTGGAAGTAGTCCAGGAGGGAGTGCAGGATGTAATGGACCTGTTGGCAGAATACAACGAAATCGGGATGAAGTTCTGCGAGCCGCTTGAAGATGATCAAATGAACAAACTCATAGAGCGACAGGGAGAACTCACGGAACTTATAGACCACGCAGGCGGATGGGAGATCGATTCCAAACTGGAACGCGCAATGGACGCTCTGCAATGCCCGCCTTCCGACGCCCTGATACGCAACCTCTCCGGTGGCGAGCGCCGCCGCGTAGCCCTCTGCCGCCTGCTGCTCCAGCAGCCGGACGTACTGCTTCTGGACGAGCCCACCAACCACCTCGACACAGAGAGTATCCAGTGGCTGGAGGCCCATCTGCAGCAATACAAGGGCACCGTGATTGCTGTGACCCACGACCGCTATTTCTTAGACAATGTGGCCGGCTGGATCCTGGAACTGGACCGCGGCGAAGGCATTCCATGGAAAGGCAACTACTCATCCTGGCTCGAGCAGAAAACCATCCGGCTGGCCCAGGAAGAGAAACAGGAGAGCAAGCGCCGCAAGACCCTGGAACGTGAGCTTGAGTGGGTCCGTATGGCGCCTCGTGCCCGCCAGGCCAAGCAGAAGGCACGTCCGGGCGCCTACGAAAAGCTGGCCAGCGCCGATGTCAAACAGAAAGAGGCAAACCTGGAGATCTATATTCCCAACGGACCCCGCCTGGGCAACAAGGTCATCAGCTTTCACGACGTTTCCAAGAGCTACGACGGCCGCGTGCTGTTCGAGCACCTTAGCTTTGAACTGCCGCCGGCAGGCATCGTGGGGGTCATCGGCCCCAACGGCGCCGGCAAGACCACCCTCTTCCGCCTGATAATGGGCATCGAGACTCCCGATACAGGCACCATTGAGATCGGCGAGACCGCCAAGATATCGTATGTTGACCAGCAGCATAAGTCCATCGACCCGGAAAAGACAGTTTACCAGACCGTGGCCGGCGATTCTGACTGGGTACGCCTCGGCGGGCGGGACATAAATGCACGGGCCTGGATATCCAGATTCAACTTCTCCGGAGCCGACCAGGAGAAAAAATGCGGCATCCTCTCCGGCGGTGAACGCAACCGGCTGCACCTGGCGCTTACCCTCAAGGACGAGGGGAACGTGCTGCTGCTGGACGAGCCC
>JAFSUF010000025.1 GCA_017445425.1 Bacteroidales bacterium
AGGCGACCAGGGCGAAACCGGCCCTCAGGGTGAACAGGGAGAGCAAGGAGAGAAGGGGGAAAAAGGTGACAAGGGCGACAAAGGCGACCAGGGCGAAACCGGCCCTCAGGGTGAACAGGGAGAGCAAGGAGAGAAGGGGGAAAAAGGTGACAAGGGCGACAAAGGCGACCAGGGCGAAACCGGCCCTCAGGGCGAACAGGGAGAGCAAGGAGAGAAGGGGGAAAAAGGTGACAAGGGCGACAAAGGCGACCAGGGCGAAACCGGCCCTCAGGGCGAACAGGGAGAGCAAGGTGAGAAGGGAGAAAAAGGTGACAAGGGTGATTCCATGTTCCTGGATGTCTCCACAGATGGCAACAGCCTTACGCTGACACTCGCCAACGGTACCATAGTAGTCATCCCCATAACATCGGAGCTCTCCATAGTCTTTGACGAGTCAACCAACATAACATTGGCGGCCGGCAGTTCATTTAGCCTCGGTTACACTATAAGTTCCGTGACAGGCTCTGCCGACATAGAGGTGCTCCCCACCTCCGGCATCAAAGCCAAGGTGGTGGAAAATGGCCTCAGTGGCAAGATAGACATAGTCTTGCTGGAGAGCATGGATTTTGAGTACGATAAGATATCTGTGATTGTGACAAACGGGAATTATACTTTGCTGAAGCGGATAACATTCACCCAGAACGGTCGGATTGTGGTAACGGACGACACGAGCGCCTTGATGACCTGCAAGGGGGGCACGGCATCGTTCAACTTTGCCGCAGATGTGGAGTTCCAAGTGAGTATATCCGGCAACGCCGCCTCGTGGGTATCGCACTCGGGTACCCGTTCCCTAAGCAGTCATACCCTTGATTTTACAGTAGCCCCCAACGAGGGCACATCGCAGCGCACTGCAGAGATTACAGTCTCGAGTCCGCGGAGCACCGAATCGATAAAATTCACAATTACCCAGTACGGCCGCACCGACAGCTTTGCCATAACCTCTGAGGGGAGCGATGCCAAGGTCCCGTCAATTTCGGGGTCTGGATACTTTAGCTACCTCTCCGGGCTGGTTGACTGGGGCGACGAGGTTACGCTTTGGAGCTCAACAACCGGTCACCATTGGGAAGATTCTGAGAACCAGCACACGGCAGAGTATTTTGTAAATAATGCCAACAGCTTCTCGTTCAGCAATTTGACGTCGCTTGTCAATGTCGATGTAAGCAACTTCTAACCGGGAGGCCGAGGGTATCAAGTACTACCTGTAAAAAATAAATCCATGCCCCGGAACCGAGGCGTGGATTCTTCTATCTATTAGTATTGTGATTACATCACGATGTCGTACTGGAAGCCATCTTTCCAGGAGAGATCCACGGAGAGACCGAGCGACATGTTGGATGCGTGAAGGTCGGGGGTGGAGTAGTATGCATTCTGGAGAGAAGTGGAACCGATACGGAAGATAGCCTTGGTTACGAAGTCCTGGATGAAGACACGGGCAATCTTCTTGGATTTGCCGGCGTCTGCGCCATCCTCAAATACGGGAGGAATATCGTTATAAGTAGGCCAGGAGATGGTCTGTACTGTGGTCTCGCTGCCAATTACGTTGGGGTTGCATTTGAGAAGACCGACGGCTCACGACCGCCGTTTCGTGGATGTGAATTTTACTGCTCCTATATACGAAGAGGCCAACGCGGTGCTCCCCGTTGAGTTTACCATGACCCACGATGCAGATGATGTCTATCCCGATGACTTCCCCGTGATTTCTGTCATCACGGCGGGCCTGAACATACCGGACGATGTCCTCCAGTCAGATTATCCCAATGTCGTCAAGGAGGGTAATGTATACTACTACACTCCCCGGAGCGCCGATGACACGCATATAGTGCTGAACTTCATGACCACGACCGACCACCCGGACGACATATCTGTGAACCTTACTGCCGAGAGGTACTATCCTGAACAACTTGTGCCTGTGAGGTTCCCTATGGCGACATTTGTGGACGGCCATCCGCTCAAGGACAATGCCGGATAGAGCAACAGGACATGGTCTAATGTGGCCTGGGGACATGTCAACCGCGACGGCTCCAAGACCATCGTGTTCGGCTACAAGGATCATCCCTCCAGGCCCAACCCGACCGTTACCTTGCGATTGACCAGCGGCTTGCGCGATTTTGACAATGCCTCCTTGACCATGCTTGCAAACGGTTATATCGTGAAGCACGTCCAGGCGGGCCGTTTCATAGGCAATATCAGGACGATGAAGGCAAACGGCGGCTACAGCCAGTCGACATTCACTCAGGATAACCCTACCTTAACTTATACCGAAGACTATGGTGAAATCACGGTTACTTTCAGCCGTATTACTTCAAAGACCAGCAAAGTCGTGAGGTTCAACACCGGCGAAAACCTCGAAGACCGGGAATACACTATGACCATCACGAGCAACGTTGCCGGTGGAAACTTCGGCCCCCAGTATCTTTTCTGGGTGGATATGTTCTTCGAGGTTTCGGGCAATACGGTGATGGCGCCGGAGATGTTCAGTCCAAGCGTAGGTATCGTTACCCGCTACTGGGGCAGCAACAACCAGTATGTCTGGGCAATTCCCAGCATCGGCAATACGGGCGGCTACCTCACGGCCTCGCTTACATTCTGGGCACCTGCCGGTCACGATGTGGAATTAGGTACCCTGTACGTAAGGCTATCAAGGCTTCCCTGTATGAGGGCGGTAAGGTTTTGAAATAGATTCTTTATCTAATCACTTCCGCCTTTTCGGAATTGAGTCCGCTGCGGTTAACCGTTTCTACCTGATAAACTACATTGGTTGAGTCCGGGATGGGGAACTCCATTGCAGGGGGATTGACAGGGAGGGCCTGGTCGCCGTTGCGGTCGTAATCCTGATAAACACCCTCTTCAGGTATACGGCCAACGAGTTCTCCGTTGCAATAGATATTGAAGTGGTTTATGCCAGATTCTATATCGGCCTCTGCGCGCCAGGTCAGTTTTTGTTTGTCGCCGTCCCTTACAATCTTCAGGTCATAAGGCTTCTGGGGTGGGGTCTTGTCTGTAACCTGCCCGTCCCGGGCGTATTCTCTCCATGCCTCGGCGCACTCCTGGTCGGCTAAAAGGCAAAGGCAGCTTTTGTCTCCGTCGTAATACTTCTCCCTGCAGATGCTGAACGTCTCAGGGTCGCCCAAGAAGGTCTGCCCCCGGTCAAGGGGCTGAAGGCTTCCGTCCGGTGCGAGCCTCTGCTTAAGCGCTGCCTCCCAGAAGGGGATTGTCATGGAGCGCATATAGCTGAAGTTGTGCCCCTGGCCGCGGGTGTATGCGATAGCTGCGGGAGCATCGTGAGAGCGGAAATGTGCAAACGAATGATTGGCTGTGGCGGGGATGTTGTCGGCCCCCTCACCAGGGCCGGCGTGACGGAAAATAACCGGTACGTCGTAGGCTGCGGAGGGGTACTCCCACTGCGGGTCCCAGGCCGCAGAATAGCATACTGCGGCTATTATCCGCTCGGGATGTTCATGCAGCATGGAGAGGGTCCAGAATCCACCTCCGGAGTGGCCCCAGAGCAGGAAAGGAGCGTCGGGCAATTCCGGGTGGGAGCTAAGTTTGGCCGCCTTGGTAAGGGCTAGCAGCAGCGCTGCATAACTGCCGTTTGAAGGGTATGCCCAGACATCGCAAAGGCCAAAAATGTTAGTCTCCACTATGGCCAGGTCCCATTTGCGGGCAAACGCCTGATATTGTATGTCGCAGTGCCGGCTCAGGCCGAATTCCTCCTGGCTGCAGCCGTGCTGGAACACCATCACCCCACGTATTCTTTTTGCCGTGGAGGGGATGTAGAAGCCATAGTCGGCATGGTCGGCGAATGCACACTCTCTGCCGATGAGGGTCAGGGAGAATACCGTATCTTTCGCGGCACAGCCGGTTGCCGGGAGGCTTTTTACCCGGGCGGTGCGGCAGCAGGGCAGCATCAATACCAAAGCCGCTAAAACAAGCAGTCGTCTGGCCATCATGCTCCGGCGTAGAGTCTGATTATGTTCAGTATCACTTCAGTGGCCTTCTCCATGCTCTCCAGCGGCACAAACTCCAGCTTTCCGTGGAAATTGTGGCCGCCGGCAAAAATGTTGGGGCAGGGGAGTCCCATATAAGAGAGGTTGGCCCCGTCGGTGCCGCCGCGGATAGGCTGCACCCTGGGTTTTATGCCCGCCATCTCCATCGCCTTCTTTGCATTCTCCACCACATGGAAGTGGGGCTCCACCATTTCGCGCATATTACGGTACTGGTCGTTTATAGAGGCAGTTACAATGTTGCCGTACTTGGCGTTTATGAAATCGACAGCATCCTGTACAATCTTTTTCTTGGCCTCCAGCTTTGCGGCATCATGGTCACGGATTATGTAGCTCATGTCGGCCTCTTCCACCACCCCCTTGAAACTTGTCAGGTGGATGAATCCGTCATACCCTTCTGTGAATTCAGGACGCTGCTCCACCGGCAGCATGGCGTTCAGTTCCATCGAAACTAAGCAGGCGTTGATCATCTTGCCCTTGGCGTATCCTGGGTGAATGTTGCGACCTGCAACGTGAATCTTGGCGCCGGCTGCGTTAAAGTTCTCATATTCAAGCTCTCCTATCATCCCTCCGTCCATGGTGTAGCCAAAGTCTGCGCCGAACTTCCTGACGTCAAATTTCACCACTCCGCGGCCAATTTCCTCGTCCGGGGTAAAGGCAATCTTTATCTCGCCGTGCTCAAATTCCGGATAGTTCACAAGGTATTCCGCTGCGCACATTATCTCTGCCACGCCAGCCTTGTCATCGGCACCTAAAAGGGTGGTGCCGTCGGTGGTTATCACGGTCTGGCCGCGGTATTGCGCCATCTCCGGGAATTCACTCACCCTGAGCGTTTTGCCGTCGCCAAGGGGGATGTCCCCGCCGTCGTAGTTTTCAATAATCTGGGGCTTGATGTCGTTGCCAGGAGCATCGGGGGAGGTGTCCACATGGGCAATGAAGCCTATCTTTGGTATCTTCTTATCCGTATTTGCGGGGATGGTGGCCATCACGTAGCCATATTCGTCTAAGGTCGCCTCAATCCCAAGGCTGGAGAGTTCGCCGCGCAGCTGCTCCAAAAGTTTCAGCTGTTTTGCGGTAGAGGGCTGGCTTTCACTCTCTTCACATGACTGGGTGTCAAAAGACACGTATCTCAAGAATTTGTCAAGTATCTTTTCCATTATTGTTCTGGTTTAGCTTTCATAGAAGATATGGTCACATATATAATAATGAGCAGGTAGGGGATTATGGCGATGGCCTCGCCCCAGGTTGCGTTCCACTCTGTGAGGAACCAGTCTACATTGGCAAATTTGAGGATTGCGCTCACCACGCCCATCAGGGCGCCGCCGGCAATGAAGCCGGACGCTATCAAGGTGCCTTTTTCCTGCCGTGCCGCATTCAGCGCCTTGTCTTTGCTGCGGCTGCCCACATACCAGCTTATCGCACCGCCCACCAGCAGCGGGAGGTTGAGGTCGATGGGGATGAACATTCCCAGGCAGAAGGCGAGTGCGGGCACTTTGAAGATCGTTAGCAGGATGGCGATTACCGCGCCCAGGCCGTACATCAGCCAGGGGGCGTTGCCACCCTCCATCATGGGCTTGATCACGGCCGCCATTGCGTTTGCCTGAGGCGCCACCAGAGCCTCTTCACCAACAAAGCCGTATGTCTTGTTGAGCAGGATAACTACGCCTGCCACAGTGGCTGCAGCCACCAGCACGCCGAGGAACTTCCATCCCTCCTGTTTTGCAGGAGTCGTGCCTATCCAGTAGCCGATTTTGAGGTCGGTGATAAAGCCGCCAGCGGTGGAAAGTGCGGTGCAGACCACGCCTCCGATAAGCAGTGCGGCCACCATGCCGCTATTGCCTTTAAGTCCGCAGGCCACCAGCACCAGGGCTGTGATAATGAGCGTCATGATGGTCATTCCGCTCACCGGGTTGGTGCCCACGATTGCAATGGCGTTGGCCGCCACGGTCGTGAAGAGGAAGGCGATCACTGCAACTATCAGTAAGCCTACCAGTGCCTGCCATACGTTGTTGACGATGCCGCCCAGCGCAAAGAAGGCGAATACGGCAATCAGGGTCAAAACTATGCCAAAGACCACCGTTTTCATGGGGAGGTCGCGCTGGGTGCGCTCCACCTCCGCTTCGCCGCCCTTGTCTTTTTTGCGGAATTCGCCCACAGCAAGGCCCACCGCGCTTTTTATTACGCCGGCCTGCTTTATGATGCCTATGATGCCGGCTGTGGCTATGCCTCCGATGCCGATCTGGCGCGCGTAGGTGCGGAAAATCTCATCGGCCGACCATTGCGAGATGGCCTCGGAGAAACTCATGCCCAGGATGTCTACCCCGCCGCAGAAGGCGCCCATAAGGGGGATGGCCACCAGCCACACCAGCAGGGAGCCGCAGCAGATTATGAATGCGTATTTCAGGCCCACAATATAGCCAAGGCCCAGCACTGCCGCGCCGGTGTTTATTTTGAGCACAATTTTGGCCTTATCGGCGACCACCTGGCCCCAGTGCATAACCGTGGTGGAGAGGGTCTCGGTCCAGGCTCCGACTGTGGAGACAATAAAATCGTATATGCCTCCGATCAGGCCGGCGGTCAGCAGCGTCTTGAAACTCTTGCCGCCGCTCTCGCCGCTAACCAGCACCTGCGTGGTGGCGGTCGCCTCAGGGAACGGATACTCCCCGTGCTGCTCCTTTACAAAGTATTTGCGGAATGGGATCAGGAACAGGATGCCCAGCATGCCGCCCAGCAGCGAGCTGAAAAACATCTGGATGAAGTCTACGTCCAGCCCGAGTATGTATATGGCAGGCAGCGTAAATACCGCCCCCGCCACAATCACGCCGGAGCATGCACCGATAGACTGTATTATTACATTCTCTCCCAGAGCGTTGCGCCGCTTGCTGGCGGTGGACAGGCCCACTGCTATTATGGCGATGGGGATGGCCGCCTCAAACACCTGGCCCACCTTGAGCCCCAGGTATGCCGCTGCGGCAGAAAAGATGATGGTCATCAGCAGGCCAATAACCACCGACCACACCGTCGCTTCCGGATACTTTTTCTTTGGAGACATTATAGGGGTGTACTCCTCGCCCTTTTTCAACTTCCGGTACGCGTTCTCCGGCAACTGGGTTTTGATGTTTTCAGAATCGTTCATAGTGCTCCAAATATAATTATAATTGGGCCAAAAGGATAATTTTTAAAAAATCTCTATCAAAAATTTTGCATATTGGAAAAGATTACTACCTTTGCAGTCCCTTCCGAAAGGGGGGTGATAAGTTCATTGAAATCTTGAGAGAGATAAAGAGGTAAGAAGAAATTAAGATAGTCTGTAATAGTAGTAAAATTATTAGGGACTGCAATTTCAAAGACAATCATGGAGGGCATTTAGATAGTGTCTGAAATGA
>JAFSUF010000003.1 GCA_017445425.1 Bacteroidales bacterium
AGAGAACAGCAGAAGAACAGCAACTGCAGCTTTCCAAATTAGAGTTTTCATTCTAGAATGGCCCATTATGATTAGTCGAATTAGTGATTATTTATTAATTTTGCACAATCGTTTGAGCGTTTTTTCAAAATTAATTAAAAATACTTTGGTGATAAACAATTATTTTATTTGAAATCACAGAAAATATTCAATATTTTTGCACAAAGGTTGCGCATTAAAATGTACGAATCATGAAAGAAAGCCTCTCCACGATAGCAGAACGCCTGGGCGTTTCAGTGACCACGGTCTCCCGGGTGTTGAGCGGAAACGCCGGGAAGTATCGCATTTCCAAAGCAACAGAAGCACGAATCAGAGCCGAAGCGGACCGTTGTAATTATGCGCCGAGCCTGGTTGCGCAAAGTTTGCGCAGCCGCCAAACAAAAACAATAGGGCTTCTTACCCCGTCGCTTGCCAATCCGTATTTCGCCGAAATGTCCAGTTTCATAATCTCCGAGGTGCACCGCCGCGGCTTCACCACCATAGTCATAGATACCATGGAAAACGAGATTAACTTCAACGAAGGCCTAACAAAACTCGTCGCCCGCCAGGTTGACGGGATAATCGCAGTTCCTTGCGGACAGGACCACACCATAGTCGAAGGGGTAAACAGCAACTTCGTGCCCGTGGTTCTGGTGGACCGTTACTACGAGAACTTTCCTATCCCCTACGTTACCACCAACAACTACAAAGGTGGATACGATGCCACACGTCTCCTAATCGATGCCGGACACAAAAGTATCGCATGCATCCAGGGGGTGCGGACTTCCGCGCCCAACAACGAGCGCGTACGGGGATATCGCGATGCCATAGAAGAAGCTGGTTTAAAGGAATTTGAGTTTGTGGCGGGCAACGAGTTCTCCATTCAGAACGGCTATTTGGAGACAAAGCTTCTGCTCTCCCGACATCTCAAGCCCACGGCAATATTCGCTCTTTCCAACAACATTTCGCTGGGTGTGATAAAAGCTACACGCGAAGCAGGTCTCCGGATACCCGAAGACCTGTCTCTGTTATCTTTCGATAATTACACCTACATGGACTATATGGAACCGCCCCTGACACGCGTGGGGCAGCCGGTAGAAGATATGGCCATTCTGGCCACAAAAATTCTCTTCGACCGTATAGAGGGCATCGCTCCAGGAGCCTCCCAACTCCGTCTTTCCCCCACCATAATCCAGGGCGCTTCCGTAAGCCGGATTATTTGATCTCGGCCCAGCGGTCTTCGAGCCAGCGGGAAAGGATCTTGAAGAAATCGGCGCGTTGCCCGGGGGTAAGTTTGTCCTTGCCGTACTCGGGAGTGGTGAATCCCCAGCCGTGGCCGCCGTTGGTAAAGAAGTGGAGCTCACCGGGCACCTTGCACTTGACCATCTTGAAATAGTACCTCATACTGTTCTCGGGAGGCACTACTTTATCGTCCTGGCAAAGGAGGAGGAGCGTCTGGGGCGTTGATGCGTTCACCTGGTTCTCAAGCGAATAATACTCCACCAGATCAATCTTGTTGTCCGTGAGGTTGGAACGCGTCCCCTTGTGGGTGACATCCTGCTCAAGGGTTATCACAGGGTAAACCAGCACGCTGAAGTCGGGCCTGGTGGCAGCGTCAACCCACAGCGTGGATGCGCTGGCGGCAAGATGCCCTCCGGCAGAAAAGCCTATGATGCCAAGCTGCTTCACACCCCATTCAGCCTGATGCGCACGGCAGTAGCGGAATGCGTTCTGGACGTCTGTCAGAGGCACTTTGCAATGGTGGTTGGGCATACGATACAGCACCACGCAGCAGGCAATCCCCTGCTTCAGGCACCATGCTGCCACACGAGTACCTTCGTTATAGGAAGAGCAGTACCGGTAACCGCCGCCGGGGCAGCACACGAGCATCTGTCCGTTGCACTTTTTGGGAAGATAGATATCGATGTACGGGTCGTTGATATTGCCCATGATGCCGTCAGTGCCCATCTCCACGGCTCCGCTAAGACCATTGTCCTTGCAGGGACCAAGAGTTATGGCGACTCCGTTCTCAACTATGCCTTTGTCAACCGCCTGGCCCTCGGGATAAAACTTAAGGGTAAAGTTCGGTTTGATGTTCTGCGCCAGCAGGCAGCAAGAAAAAGGGCCGCGAGGCCGGACTGAGGATTCCCTCCGACCTGTCTCTGATGTCGTTCGACAACTACGCCTATATGGACTATATGGAGCCGCCCATCACACGCGTCGGCCAGCCAGTGGAAGATATGGCCACCCTCGCCACAAAGATTCTTTTCGACCGCATCGACGGCCTCTCCCCCGGCACCTCCCAGCTCAAACTCTCCCCCACCATAATCAGAGGCGAATCCATCCGCAGGGCATAAAAACAGCGGCGCCCTTCCGGGAAGGTGGGCAATCCGCATATTATGCCGCAGGAGGCCGATTCTGCGGATCTGACATCATATCGCCTTGCGCCGATTCAAATCCGGCATTTTCCACCCCGTTTTGCCGCTATGCGAAGAATCGGGGAGAAAACGCACCGGGTTATCTCCCGTTATGACTAATTCCGAGAAATTCCGGAGAGAACCGGTAAGTTTCGCTCCCGTTCCGAACCTCCTTAGCAATAAGAGTTTTTGAAGATGGCGTTCAATCAACTTCCGCTGGTAAGAATCGAGGCCGGCGAACCTCTACGAATTCGTCGGCCTCGAATGAGATTGTCTAATAACTACTCTGAAAGTATCGGCAAACCATCTGCGTTGTGCGTCCAAGACTTCAACTTATAGTCTGAATATGACGACACGAATGCGTTCAACTTTGCCGGAACCGTTGTACCATCTTTGAATACAGACTCCGCAAACTCCTCACAATCAGACATTGAAACCGATGCACCGACATTGCCAGCCGGCAGACCGGAGATACAATAAAGAATGGAACACTTACATTAGAGATAATACCCGAGCACGTGTCAGTCACCTGGCAAAAACCAATAATACCGGATGCTGACGGTTTTGCTGTCTCAAGCTCACAAGTAATACTACCGTTTGAATAACATTTAATTACTTTGTAAGAGCTCCCTGAATCAGAGCAGCGCA